>DASZMF010000611.1:0-8590 GCA_035552035.1 Candidatus Angelobacter sp. | reverse complement strand
AAGTCTGCGGATTGGAAACATCCAGCACCATGGCATAACCGTGCGCCACGGAGTACTTCTCAAGCACCACCAGCATTTTCGCGCCAATGCGGTTGATTACTTCCTGCTCTGCCTGCTGAAATTCTGCCTGCGCGTCTTCATAATTGCGCTGCAGGGATTTCTGCTTGGTCTCGATGGTCTTGGCGCGGCTCGCCTTTTCCGCGTCACCAAGCTTATCAGCCTGGGCCTGATATTGTTTCTTCAGGGTTTCCACTTCATCGCTCAGGCCTTTGAGTTCCGCCTGCTTGGGGCTGAACTTTTGCTCCAGCGCATCCAGGTCCTTTTTGCCTTCATTGGAGTCGCCGATTGCCTGCTGGATGTTGACCACGGCGACTTTGGTTGGCACCGGCCCGGCAGGTGCAGCAGTAGCCGGCGCTGCTCCTTGTGGGAAAGCGGTTGCGCCAAAAACAATGCTCAGGCCTAGACCGAGCGCCAGATTTTTAAATGTTGCCACGTTCATGGGTTTAGGTGCTCCTTGGATTTCATTGCGGCATTCGCTTCCGCGAAGCCGAAAAATTTATGGCTTTTTGGGTGTCGCTGTGCCGGCTGCCGGCGGATGCGTTGCCGCGGACGGTTTAACGGCGGACGGCGGCAACACGGGCGATGATGCGTTGTACGCGTCAATCAGCGCCTTGGTCATATTGGTGCCAGGATTCGCATAGAGCACCGGCGTCTGCTGCGTGGAAACGTCCATCACAAGGGCGTAGCCGTTTTCCTTGGAGTATTTTTCCAGCACTTCCAGCATCTTTTTGCCCAGCCGGTTCAAAATTTCCTGCTCTGCCTGCTGGACTTCATTCTGGAAATCTTCATAGTTGCGCTGCAGCGTCTTCTGCTTTTCTGAGGCGATCCTTACGCGATTACTGCGCTCTTCTTCACTCAGCTTGTCGCCCTGGGCCTGAAGCTGTTTTTTCAGGTTTTCCACTTCATCATTCTGGGCCTGCAAAGCGGCCTGCCGCGGCGCGAACTTCTGTTGCAGGGCCTCCATTTCCTTCTTGCCTTCATTGGTGTTGGCGATAGCGTCTTGAATGCTGACAATGCCTACCTTGTCGCCTGCTGCGCCTGTAGCGGTTGACGCCTGTGCACGAGCCGCCGTGGGGATGCCCAGCGCGAGGGCCAAGGCCAGAATCAGGACGCGGATATTGATGTGACTTGCCATGAAATATTGGACTCCTTAGTGGTTCTTACGTAACTACTCGTCGCGACGCACGGTTTCGTTCATGCTCATGAAATGCGTGAAATCTGCGGAGGGAACGGTACAGAAATTATAGGTTGCCGCTCCGGCAGCGTCAAACAAACAGCTTCTCCTCAGAAAGTGGTGCTAATGGTGAAACGAAACGTCTTACGCGGCTCCTGCAGGTGAAAATCGGGTCCAAATGTCGCCAGCGCGGACTGGAAGCTGAAGTCTCCCGCAGCCCCGGCCGGGAACAAACCGCGCGTGATCGGGCTGGGGGAATGCACAGTCGTATCCAGCGTCAGCGGATTATAAGCGTAATAAATGCGGAATGGCTGCTGCACGATCGGCAGCAATACCTGCAACTCCAGTCCCGTGGACATACGGGGTACATAGTTGGTCCCGGCAACCGGCTTCAGGTCTCCGCTGAAAGTCCCCAGCGTTCCGCCTGCGCACTGGAACCCAACAACCACCGGGCAGCCAAACACCGTGCTATTGAGCTGCGTAAGTGAGTCTGGACTGATCTTGAGCTGTGAATCGCGGGTAACAAAATCCATTCCCATATCAGCGAACGGTGCAAGCGTTACCGGCCCGATCACGTGGATGCGATATTCCAGGTTGGCCACAAATTGCGTGTCTCCGCCAGGCAGCGTGATGTTATTGACTGGCAGTGGCACCGTCACATTGCCGCGCCGCGGATTGGTGGGATCAATCGGCACCGGGCTGCCGTCAGGGTTCGCCAGCGGGAAATTCTGCACCGTGCTTACAAACACATAGGGCGAAACCGTGCGGATGTCAAAGCCGCGCAGATCATTCTCTCCGCCCATATAGAAGCGCTGGAAAGGCGGCGCTTCAGATCCGCCAAAGCCGTTGATAAAGCTGCCTTGTATGCGTATGCCCAGCGTATTCGAGTGGTACAAGGGCTTCCACTCCGTGAAGGCCACCAGCGGACGGTAGAATTTTACGTTGCCGCCCAGACCCGCGATTTCACTGGAGATAAAGAAGCTTTTGCCGCGATGCGGGCGAATCGGGCTGTCAATCGTGCTGAAGCTCAGTGAAGGCGTAACGGAACTGGTTACGATGCCATTGAGCGCATTCGGGCCGGAAATGTTGCGGAAATCGAGCGTCTGGAACAGGTTCCGTGAAGCGTCACTAAAAGTCTCAATGGTTGTGTTGTCCAGAGAATAGGTGAGGCCTAGACGCTTGAAAGAATGCCCCAGCAGGTAAGTTGAAGACGCCGTGAAGCCGGTGCTGGACTGGTTGTAATTCAGCAACTGGTTCAGCACGGATTGCGGCAGGTTCAACTGCTGGCCGGCTGTGATGGAGGCCTGCCGCGCCTGGTCAAAATCAAACCTGCGGCTATACACCGTAAAGCCCAGCGTAAGCGGACGGTCAAACGTATAAGGCTCGGTAAAACCAAACAGCAACACGCGCGAAAGGCTACCCACGTTGGCCTGCAATTGCAGCGTTTCACCCAGGCCCAGGAAGTTATTGGTCTCATAATTCAGGCCAATAAAAGATCCTTCCAGTCCGCTGACGCCGCCAGTGAGGCCAATGCTGTTCTTGCCTTTTTCCTTGACCTTGACGGTGAGATCGACCGTGCCATTCTGCTGGTCGAGCTTGCGTTCCGTATCGTCTTCGGGCTTCAAAGCGTCAAAATAATTCAGCTGATTCAGGCGCAACACGCTGATGTCCCACAGCCGGCTATTGAAAACCTGGCCTTCCTGCACCAGCAGTTCACGCCGGATCACGCGATCGCGCGTGGTGGTGTTTCCCTGGAATTCAATGCGACGCACAAAATACGGCTTGCCTTCATCCACTTCCACATTGAGCGTGATTTCTTTTTTCACGTCGTCAATGTCAGTCGTGGGTACCGGCGTAAAGTCGATGTAGCCAATCTCTCCGTAGGCTTTGCGCAGGTTATCCAGCCCCTTGCCCACCAGCTGCTTGTTGAAAGTGTCTCCATCTTTAATCGGAAACAGGCTGCGTAAGAGCTGCGTGTTGAGAATGGCTTTATTGTTGGTAAAAACAATTGTCTTGAGCTTAAACTTATCGCCTTCATCAATCGGCATGGTAATGTCCATGACCTTGCCATTGCCTTTTTGGACAAAAGGAACATGCAGCTTGCTGTGCGTATCCCGTAACTGGGTCTTGGGATCATCCACCACGGCCTTGAAATAGCCAAAGGTCTGCATGGCTTCGCGCACGCGCTCGGTATCTTCTTCCAGCTTGGAAGAATCAAACGTCTTGGCAAAAATGCCTTCGAGGAAGATGGATTGCGGAATACCGATGGGATGCAGGTTCTTCATGGCCGCCGTCAACGCACGGCTGCTCACATGCTTGTTACCGACAAACTTGATCTTGCCAACCTTGATCTTGGGTCCTTCTTTTACGTTAAAAATAACTGACACTGATGCCGGCGGCACTTGCTGCACCTGCACGCCGATGGTGGCAAACTGGCGTCCGTGCTCTGAGAGTAGCTGCTGCAGCACAACTTTGGCCTTGATGACCTTGGTTGGGTCGTAAGGGCTGTCAACCGTCAGCGAGACTTTTACCTTCTTATAGCGTTCCAGCACGTCGCTCACTGAAACAGAGTTCATGCCCTTGTAATCAATGGTGCGGATCGTGGGCTTTTCCCTGACGTAAATATGAATGCGCCAGCCTTTGGGTGATTGCTCCCGCTCCATGCGGACATCTTCAAAGTAGCCGCTGTTCCACACCGAACGCAGATCACGCTGCAAAGCGGCTTCGTCATATACGTCGCCAGCCCGGGTATAAATGCGGGACTTTACGGTTTCTGTGGGGATACGCCGGTTACCGCTGACATCAATATCCTCAATAACCTGGCCGGCCTGCGGAACTGCCTGTGCCATTCTCGGAAACAGACCCACGAGAAAAAGGCCAAGGATCACCACCATACGGGCGATCCGCGAGGCATGCTTAGGACTTGTTTCCTGAAAAGACGACAATATATGACTACCCTCGGAGCAAGGTGGGAAAAGCCAGATTATACGGGAGTTATCGCTGAAGTGCCACTTGGACATGTCCCTCACCCTAAAAAATCCCAGCCCACGGATACGCCACCTTGAGCTGCGGCTCACAGATTAAATGTTCTTGTTTGCGTTCCAATTTTGGGCAAATGCCCATTTCTGGAAACTTTCAGACTTTGCTCCCCGCAGTTCTCGTCGTCAGAGCGGCTGGAGCCATATAGGCAAACCACCAACTTTTGCCTGGCTTATTTTGGGCGGTTTACTCCCCGGTATCTGGAACGCGTCAGATTGGGAAACTTGCAATCTTTTTTGGCAGGATTTTGAAAAAACTTTGCTCGGAGGCAGTTCATGGTTGATACCTATCTTTGTTAGGGTGACGAATGAACCGATTTCTAGACTTGGCTCTGGTTCAGCCGCGAATCGGCTCTACCTGCACCAGGCAGGAATAAAACGTGGCTCCGGCCCCGATGTCCGTCAGGGTTTCCGACGTTAAAGCATTGATACTATTGCCGTCTGGAGCGAACCGTGCCGCGTTGAGCCGCGCTGCCACCACGCCCGGCTGCACCGTGCCATTCACGTGCGCCTTTAGCCGGACCTCGCCACGATGGTTAAATACCCGCACCCAGTCGCCTTCATGAATCTTGCGCGGATCGGCGTCCGCAGCACTGATCTCCAGCAACTCCGGATGCTCCATCTTCTGTAAAGACGGAATGTTGCTGAACGAGCTATTCAGGAAATTGTCCGCCTTACGCGAAAGTAGCTCCAGCGGGAATTGCTTTGCGCCTTCTGAAAGCCGCGACTCCTCCGGTGCGACAAATGAAACCACCGGATCAAGCCCCTGCGCCGCCAGCTTTTCACTGTAAAGCTCTGCCTTGCCGCTGGCCGTGGCAAATCCGCCCTGGGCAAACGGCAAAAACTCCCCTTCGCCCACATTGAGCCGGACGTGTCCTTCTTTCTCCAGCTGCTCCCGCGTGATTCCGTCCAGCCACTTCTCCCAGCCACTGGGCATGTACTGGTTCTCCGCTTTGGTCAGCGTGGCGTCAATCATGGCGTCCGCGTCCTGATTGAAGCAGTCTTCCGTAAAGCCCATGCGCTGCGCCAGTTGGCTGAACATTTCTGTATTGGATCGGCTCTCACCAATGGGCTCTATGGCCTGATTGGAAACCTGCAAATACATATGGCCATATGCCTTGTTGAGGTCTTTGTGCTCCAGAAAAGTTGTGGCCGGCAGAATAATGTCAGCGTAATTCGTGGTGTCAGTAAAGAACTGCTCGTGGACCACCGTAAATAAATCTTCGCGCAGAAAGCCGCGCACCACATCCTGATGGTTCGGCGCCACCACAGCCGGATTTGAGTTGTAGACAAAAACCGCTTTCACTGGCGGATCGCTCAGATGATTCAAGACCTTGCCCAGCTCAGACATATTCACCACGCGCGCGGGCCGTCCCAACGAGCTTTTCTCCATCAGGTCAGGACGCTCCAGCGCTTGCGTATTCAGATAAAACGCACCGCTGGTGGAAAGCTGCAAGCCGCCGCCGACCTCTTTCCAGGAGCCGGTGATGCACGGCAGCATGGCGATGGCCCGCATCGCCGAGCCGCCATTTTGCGAACGCTGCACGCCATAATTCACGCGAATCACTGACGGCCTCACCGTGGCATACTCACGCGCCAGCTTATAAATATCTTCCGCGCTGATCCCCGTCAGCCCCGCCACCCGCTCCGGCGGATACTCCTGCACTTTCTTTTTCAACTGCTCAAAACCCAGCGTGTATTTGCCAACGTAATCGGCGTCGTAAAGATTTTCGCCGATGATTACATGCATCATCGCCAGCGCCAGCGCTACGTCCGTCCCCGGATTGATGGAGAGATGCCAGTCAGCAACGCGCGCCGTCCGCGTCTTATAAGGATCAATCACCACCAGCTTCGCGCCTTTGCGTCGCGCCTCTTCAATAAACGGCCACAAGTGGACGTTTGTCGCGTGAATGTTCGTGCCCCACGCAATAATGTATTTGGAATCACGAAATTGCTGCGGCTCTGTGCCTACGCTGCGCCCGATGACCGTCTTCAGCCCCTCGGCTCCCGCGGAAGCGCAGATCGTGCGGTCCAGCTGTGACGCCCCCAGCCGATAGAAAAACCGGTGCGCCATTCCCGAATAACTCAGCACACCCATATTGCCGGCGTAAGAATAAGGAAGGATCGACTCCGGCCCATGCTCATCTGAAATTTTTTGCAGTCTCTGTGCGATTTCATCCAGCGCCTCATCCCAGGAAATTCTGGTGAAGTCGCTGGCATCGCCTTTGCCCTGGCCTTTAGGCGCAGTCCGCCGCATGGGATAATGCACGCGCCCCGGCGAATAAACGCGATCCAGATACTTCGTCACTTTGGCGCACAAAAAACCCTGCGTCACCGGATGCTTAGGATCACCCTGTACCCGCGTGGCGCGGCCGTCTTCCACCGTAACCAGAATCCCGCACGCGTCAGGACAATCGTGCGAGCAGACGGCATGGACAACTTTTTTCATCGGGATAAGGACATTATAGGGTTGGATTTAAGCCCAGCGAAGCATTACTTAAGAGCTGCGAGCCTTCTTTTTTAGACGTTTTCCAGCGGCGCTCGCTGAAACTTTGCGGGATGGCTTTCTTTGGACAGTCTGTTCCTGGCTAGGCGGCTCATCACCAGGCATTGGCCGATTGCCTTTGCCCGCGCGATCAAGGATGCGAAGGGTCTCTTTGCGATCAGAACGCCGCGCTCGCTCAAGAAAATATTCCTGGGTTCGCAAAGCAGAAACCTTTTCCGCTACCGCAACATTAATGAGCTGGTTCAGCGCTACGCCTTCTAGCTCTGCAGCCTTACGCGCTTCTTCCAGCAATGAAGGCTGTAAACGCAACGCAAAATTACTCCGTCTCATAAGATCAACTCCTCATCTGTTGCAGTGCGTCTCTTGGAAGAAGCACAGCACAATCAAAACTTCTGCTGGCAGGCTCAAAATGACGCATATTGAATGTCACGATCGCATCGGCATGGCCATTCACCGCAGTTTCCAGAACCATGGCATCATCTGGATCAGGTAAATTGGATCGCCAACGAAATGCGACCTTCACCGGCTCTGCAATTGCCACAAGATCATCCAACACATGTCCAACTTCTGCTCTATTGAGTCCGCAAGCAGCCAAGTGCTCAGGGCGCGTCAGAACTGCTTCATATTCCAGAATAAGAGGTACTGACAATAAAAGTTCAAAACGCTTATCCAAGGCTAAGAGTAATAATTGACGCGAGGCGCCCTGGTTGCTCCTTAAGGCTGCAACCACCACGTCTGTATCCAGTACGTAGCGAAAACTCACTTATTTATGATATTGCAGGCAATATCACAAAGCAATACAGATTTTGTGCGGTGATTTGGCCTATGCTGAGCTTCGGCTTCCCGCCAGCTCCGCCGCCTTCAGTTTCAGCGCTCGCAGATCCAGTTTCCCGCTCCCGAGATACGGCAGTGCTTCCACATGAAAGAACTGATCTTTCTTCGGCTTCCACAAAGCCGGCAGGTCAGACTCAGCCAGCTTCGCCAGCACTGGCGCCAGTTCGTCGTCGGTCGTGGTGTAGAGCACAATAATGCGCTCGCCTTTTTTCTCGTCTGGCACGGCTGAGACAGAAAACACCTGCTCCATGGCTCCGGCCAGTTCGTTGAGCTTTTCTTCAATCTTGATGTGCGGCACCATCTCGCCGCCAATCTTGCTGAAGCGGCTCAGTCGGTCAGTAATTCTCAGGAAGCCGTCTTCTTCCATGGTGGCAATATCGCCCGTGGTGTACCAGCCATCTTTCAACACTTCCGCCGTCTTCTCCGGACGCCCCAGATATCCCTTCATCACATTCGGGCCCTTCACCAGCAGCATGCCCGGGCTGTTGAGCGGCAATATCGCCAGCGTCTCTGGATCAACAATGCGCACGCTCACGCCCGGCAGCGGATGGCCAATCGTCCCGCGCCTTGCCGCCACCTGCCGAAATCCGGGTGCGCGAAAATCCCGCCCATTCACTGACACTACCGGCGCACACTCCGTACAGCCATAACCCTCCAGCGGACGTATCCCAAAAATATCTTCAAAGGCCAGCGCCGTGCGCTCCGGCAATTTCTCCGCGCCTACAAGCACATATTGCAGGCTGCCAAAATGTTCTGGCGAACAACGCCGCATATAGGCTTGCAGGAATGTCGGCGTGGCTACCAGGAAAGTCACCTTGTAACGCGACACCAATTCGCTGATCGACGTTGCATCCAGCGGATTCGGATGGACCACCACGCCAATGCCATGCACCGCTGAAAGCCACAAGCCCACGGTAAATCCAAATGAATGGAAGAACGGCAGGATGCCCAGCACTTTGTCATCGCCGCCCAGCAGGA
>DASZMF010000610.1:0-2603 GCA_035552035.1 Candidatus Angelobacter sp. | reverse complement strand
CATCTGCGCGGATCGAGTCCGGCGAAAGATGCTGGCGCAGCGATTGCGCCTAATAATCCATTAGTTCCAGGCAGCACGCAGCCCACGGACAAAGACGGAGTCGCGCGTCCGCAAGGGAAGGCTTTTGATCTGGGAGCGTATGAGATTCCGCAGTAAGAAGTAGAAGCTACTCTGTGGCTTTGCCGGCAGCCAGGCGCAGCAGGCCGCGAAACTTTTCTGTCTGCTCTTTGTCAGCGTCAGTATCCAGCAGAAATTCAATGCCGTAGTTGTAGCCTCGGCGATGGCGCACAAAGCCGCGGGCGCGCACAGGTCCGTCAGCAAACGGAGGCGTAAATTCAATGGTAACTTCGTCGTTGGTCTTCAGTTCCATGCCGGCAAAGACCAGCACGCCGCCTTCACTCATATCGTTGCCGCGTCCGCTCATGATCTTGGTGGTGCCGTCATGCGTAAAGATCAAACGGATCGGCAGATTCAACCGATAGCGCTGCCAGCGCCTGAATACCGCGCGCTCTTTTGCCGTCTTGCCACCTGAAACAGCCCTGAGTCTAGCCTGCGTTGCCATGCGCAGATCATATCCGCAGTAGTTTGTGGTTCAAAGTTACAGAAGTATCAAGTAATTCACCTTAGAAAGTTTCAAGGTGTTCTTAAACTGAAGATGTTCTGAAATGGAACTACGCGGCAGCGCCCGGCGGTGCGGCTTTTCCGCGCAAGAAAAAAAGGCTGACCTCATGGCCAGCCCTCCAATAAAGCGTAGCTAGGGCCCAAAACTTAGCAGCGTACGATCTTCGGGCTTTGAATGCCTTTGGTCGCATTGCGTGTGTCCACCACTAGATTTGCCTCGGCGACGATGGCGGCGTAATCATAGGAAGAGTGGTCAGTGACGATGAGAACCGCGTCATACTGCTTGAGATTATCGAGCGGCGTGTTCTTCATGTTCAGGTTGTACTTGCGGCCGCGACCAACGGTCGCAAAGAAAGGATCGTTGTAGCAAACCTGCGCGCCCTCTTTCTGCAGCAGCTCAATGATCGTGAGTGAAGGCGATTCGCGCAGATCGTCAATGTCTTTCTTGTAAGCCAGGCCAAGCACAAGAATATTGGCGCCATTCATGCTCTTGCGCTGCTGATTCAGTGCAGACGCCGTCGCCGTCACGACATGGTATGGCATATTCAAATTAATTTCGCCGGCCAGTTCAATAAAGCGCGTGTGGAAGTCGTATTCCTTCGCCTTCCATGAAAGATAGAAAGGATCAATCGGAATGCAGTGTCCGCCCAGACCCGGCCCTGGATAAAACGCCTGGAAGCCAAACGGCTTGGTCGACGCCGCATTGATCACTTCCCAAATGTCGATCCCCATGCGCAGGCTCAGCAGCTTCAATTCATTCACCAGCGCAATATTCACGCAGCGATAAATATTCTCCAGCAGCTTAGTCATCTCCGCCGCCGCCGGAGTAGAAACCGGCACGGTGCGATGGAAGATGGTGCCATAAAGCTGGCGTCCAAATTCAGTCGCCTTCGGGTTCAATCCGCCGACCACCTTTGGTATGTCGCAGCGTGCAACCGTGTCATTGCCTGGATCTTCCCGCTCTGGCGAGAACGCCACAAAGAACGCATCTTTCGCGTCTTCCGTGCCACGCGCAGCTTTCAAGCCGCGCGGATTTTTCTCTAGCAGCGGAATCAGCAACTCTTCCGTTGTTCCCGGATACGTAGTGCTCTCCAGGATCACCACTTGCCCAGCGCGCAGATGCGGAGCAATCGACTCAGCCGTCATTGCGATAAAGCTCAGGTCCGGCTCATGGTGGTCATTCAAAGGCGTAGGCACGCAGATAATAATTGCGTCCATATCAGCAATCTGTGAGTAGTCAGAGGTTGCCGTAAAGCCCTTGGCTTTGGCGCTCTGAATTTCAGTCTCAGGAATGCGGACAATATAAGATCCGCCTTTGGCAATAATGTCGATCTTTCTATCGTCAACATCAAAGCCGGTGATGCGGAACTTCTGCTCGCTAAAAAGCAATACCAGTGGCAGGCCAACATAGCCCAGGCCAATCACGCCAATGCGCGCGGTGCGGTTTTCCAGCTTGGTTGTCAGTGAATCTGTAGGTGAAGCAATAAATTCCAGAGTGCTCATAAGCCTTCATATAGGGCACTTCACATGCCAAAATGCAGGGACTCTCAGCAGCCACTCTCTGATTTGCCACACTCTTTAGTATCTTATGGTTAGCCAGATTTCGTTCGCCGCGCCTCCAGCCTGCCCCACTGGACGAGCGCAAAAGTTTGCATAGTTTTTCCTGAAACGCTTACGTTCTCAGGCGCACCATACACAGTGCCAGATTCGTATAACCTCGCCTGAAAGACTTAAAGGCCTACATACTTAACGAACGAATGATCCTGAACAACCGATGATCTCAACCGAAACCCAACCCGACCAGACCGTGTCTCCTGGTATGCACCGCCAATTTCTTTCGCGTAAGCTCAAAGCCCTGTTAGGACTGCTAATCGTCTTCGTAGTATTCGCAGCTTTCGCCGGCCGCCTACTCGTGAGCGATCATCCACAGAAATCAGATATCATCGTGGTTCTAGCCGGTGACAGCCAGGACGCACGCTATC
>DASZMF010000609.1:0-1715 GCA_035552035.1 Candidatus Angelobacter sp. | reverse complement strand
AAATTGCTGGCGCTCTTCATCGGTTTTTAAACGCTTAAACGCCTGGCGTTCCTCGTCCGTGATGATGTACGTGACATCTTCACTCATCCACTTCTTCCAAGGGCCGGCTAACTCTTTTTCGAGTGCCTTCTGTTTTTTGGCAATTTGTTTCTTGGTGAGCGGCTTGGCAATGGTTTCGCCGTTGCTGGAGCTACTACTACTACTGCTAGCCGCGGCGGGCGCTTGGCCCTGCGGGGCTTGGGCGGCGATAGTTAAAACGGCGGCGCCGATACCAATGATTAAAGAAGCTTGGAAGGCGGAAGAGTACTTCATACAGAAAGAACCACCTTTGCGGGCGAATTTCGCCGCGCAAAATATAAGTTTAAGATTGTTTAAATTCTACGTCAACGCCGTGACGCGCGTGCAGACTTCCGCGTTTCTTTTTCTGAAACATCCCGGCGCTTCCCAAAATTGTGCTGGTTATAGTGTACCGTGAATGACCGGTTTCCGTTCCCCGGCTACGATATTCGGTAGCAGTCTCCCATAATGAAGAGTTTTCCCTTTTAATTTTCCGCGCGCCATACTGATTATGAGGCACTTACGACCGTTTTGGCCTGAATGAGTAAATGGCCGCCGACGTGCTTCGGCATCTCAAGCTAGGTAGGAGTGGGAGATAGTTGTGAGGCGACGTGTGATGTAATCTTCCACACGTCCCCTTGGGGCTTTAGACAAGGGGTAAGTTGAGCCGGTGCTTTCGTGAGCGAGTCTAGGAATCAATTCTCGGGTACGCTGTTGCTGGTGCTCACTATCGCGGCGATTGTCGGCGCGGTGCTGAGCCTGCGGAACCTGCATTCCTATCCGCTGCATGACGACGGCGTTACCTGGGTTGACCAAAAGGTTGACCAGAAGCTAGATCCGAAACTCGACAAAACCGCTAGCGGCAACCACACGGCGGTCGTGGCGGCCTATGTCGCTCCGGATGGCCCTGGCCAAAAGGCCGGTATCCGGTTGGGCGATCAACTCCTGGCGATTCACAACTTCCGCATCAAGGATGCCCTGGATGTCCCACAAGCGCTTTGGCAGATTCCGCTTCTGGGACAGACTCGCTATACCCTCCGCCGGGACGGCATTGAATTTCAAAAAGACAACATTTTTATACAGGCGGCTCCGCGGGATAGCGCCCTTTACTACCAATATTGCGTTGGCTTTTTCTACGTAGCCATCGGATTGTTCGTCTATTTTCGCCGGACCAGCGCCTCAAAATCTCTGCATTTCTTCTTGCTATGCCTGGCTTCCTTCATTGCCTCGTGCTTCCACTATTCCGGCAAGCTGAATACCTTCGATGAAGTCATGTATTGGGGCAACGTGGCCGCTTCACTGGCCGCGCCGGTCATTTTTCTGCATTTTTGCCTTACCTTTAATATCCGGCCGAAGTTTCTGCAGCGCCGCAGATCGTGGCTGCTGTTGTATGTTCCGTCCCTGCTGATATTACTAGCGATGGTGGCGTCCGCGCAGGGTTTTCTGCGAGTGGCCATGCCATTGATTGAAGTGCGCTGGCTCCTGGACCGGCTTACCTTGGGGTTCTCCATGCTGGTTTACTTTATGGGCACGGCCGCGCTGGGTTTTGATTACGCCCATGCCGAAGATCCGGTGCTGCGCCGCCAGTTGAAGTACCTGCGCAACGGCGCTTTGGTGGGCCTGACGCCATTTGCGCTGCTGTACGCGCTGCCCTACGT
>DASZMF010000608.1:0-3126 GCA_035552035.1 Candidatus Angelobacter sp. | reverse complement strand
GGTGGATGCGTCAGTTACGGCGGGCGACCTGAATGCCGCCCCATTTCAGCAGAAGACGGGCGGGCTGTTCCGGTCCATCAAATGGAAAGGCCCAGGCAAATACAGGCTCTATATACATCTGACGGCCGGAGATGTGAACCTGCAAAACTGATGGTCGTCTGACTAAGCAGCGATCCAGATAGTAATGCTAGCGGCATCTGAGCCCGCGATTTAGCTCGGAGAGCCGCAGTCAACCCAGCAGAATGCCCCCTGTTTTGCGGCAGATGAGTTCAATGATGCAGTCGATCCAAATCAGGAAAATCCAGCTACCATGCATTTTGGCCAACTCGGTTCGAGCAATATTTACCCGGTTAACCTTACTATCGGGCCACCCCGGCCTAAGGTGTTAACCGTAAGGTGATGAAAATAAAGGGTCTGTTTTAGCCCTTTTGATTCAGGAGTTTGGCATTAGCAATGCATTAGTCAAGACCGTAGCGTTAGCGCACTCGGGGGTTTGCTGGAAACCCTGTCACAAAGCGTGGCCCCGATGCTCGAACGACCCCCGGTTCGGAGGAGTTTTTAAAAAATGAAGAATTATCTATTGTCGTTATCGCTAGTTGCCGCCATGGCAGTTCCCGCAGTGGCACAGCAGAACCAGAGCACCCCGTCAGACCAACCACAAGCACAGGCCCAGAGCAGCGATCAGTCCGCTACTGGCAAGGACCCATTGACCTATGAGCGCAAAGAAGGTTTCTGGGGCCATTTGAATCCGTTTGCCCGCAAAAAATATGTTAACCGCCAGCTGGACCCAGTCCGCGGCCGCGTGAATGAGCTGGACGAGCTCACCGCGAAGAACGCCAAGATGATTGCTGACGTGGACGCCCGGGCAACCGAAGGTATCCGCAACGCCATGAGCAAGGCCAATGAAGCCGATACGCACGCGCTGGACGCGGGCAATCGCGCCAACCAGGCCCAGCAGACGGCGCAGCAGGCACATGCGCGCATCGCCACCGTGGAAGATACGGTCAGCAAGATTGACCAGTATCAGCCCATTACCCAGGCTGAAATTCGCTTCCGCGCCGGCCAGAACATCCTGAGCAAGAACGCAAAAGACGCACTTGACCAGATGGCGGAATCGCTCAAGAACCAGAAAGGCTACATCGTGGAAGTGCAGGGCTTCTCGCCCGGCAACGGCACCACGGCCATTGAAAATTCGCGCGAAATGGCGCAGATGGTCGTCCGTTACCTGGTCCTGAATCATGAGATTCCGGTCTATCGCATCTACACGGTCGGCATGGGCAATGCCCCCATCCAGGCGGAAGATGGAAAGATCCATCGCCAAAAGGGTGGCAAGGTTGAGATCAGCCTGTTGAAGAATGGCCTGGGCGATTTGAACGCCAACAACTCAGCACCGGCTTCCACCAGCGGCGTAACGGCAACTCCGGCACCAGCAACGCAGCCTGCTGACCAGACTGCTCCGGCGCCGAAACAGTAAGTTTTTTCTCTCTATCTCATTAGCCAAACGCTCCCCTCTTGCCTACGGGCAGGAGGGGATTTTTTGTCTTTTTATTTTGTCGCTTCGCTCCACACCGCTGGAGCGATTTTTTTTACCGTGAAATCTATCTGCACTTTTAGCAGCGGAGCATTGTCAGGATCGTAAAAAGAAGGTGCGTGTAATGAAGCGGTAGCTGCGGGAATTAAGCGCGGCGATTCAGTATGCGGTAGAGACGTAGCATTGCTACGTCTCTTTTTGCGGCGCCATGCCGTGATCGGAGCTAACACAGAGAATTGTCGGCGCGAGAGTGTCGCTCAAAGACAAAACCTCGCCTGATCAGCCGGTGATGTATCCCCGGGCTGCCCAGGCGAGCGTTATAAAGTCATAGAATTTAGAAGTAGAAAAAACTTAACTGTGCGTTGCCGCAAAGGCCTGCGTTGGCGTGGGTTCAGCAGCCATGGTTCTTTCCATGATCTTGCCCACCACCTTGGCGCAGGCTTCAGCAAAATTGCGTTCCACGTCAGCTTTAAAGGTCGCCCTGAAATAGCTTTCTATATTGAACACGCCCACAACCCGGGCATTGGCTATTACGGGTACGGAAATCTGCGACTTCACCAGGTCGGACACCTTGATGTAATCGGGAGAATCAGCAACGTCGTCCACGATCATCGTGCGGCGCGTAGAGACCGCGGAGCCGGATATGCCCTGGTCCAGTGAGATTTTGGGATTAGGGGTAAAGCTGCCGGTGTGTGGTCCCAGCAACAGGATGTATGGGTCCTTTTTATCAAGCAGGTAGAAGCCGACCCAGTTATACCGCGGGATATGCATGTGGATTCGCTGTGACACATGCTGCATGAGCAGCTCAGCTTTATTGGCTGAGCGGGCGAAATCCTCAAATTCTTTCAAGAGGTATTTATGTGGCATTTTGGCGTGCGCTTTCTGCAGACCATTCTGAGGCAGATAGGGAATTTCTAAAAGTTACATAGGTAACGGCGGTTGGAAGCTCACAACTTGTGGCGGAAAACAGGTGCTGGAACAGAGCAGATGCTTGGAATGGTGCGGGGTGCCAGAATGGCGGCCAGTGCTGGAAATGCAGCGCGCTCCCGGCGTAGGAAAAGAGCCTGATTTCGGTCAGCGGCTGCGTTACTGCTGTTCCGCGATCAATTCCTGGCAGGTAATGCAATACCGGCTCCACGGGACGGCCGTCAGCCGCTTAATGGTGATCTCCTGGCCGCAGTTCAGGCACTCGCCAAAACTGCCGGCATTCACGCGTCCTATAGCGGCGTCCACCAGCAAGAGCAAGCCGCGTTCCTGGGCTTTCTGCTGGAACGTCATCTCCCGTGACATGGACGCAGTGGCGCGGTCAGCCTCATCGCGGCCAAAATCCGTGTCCTGCCCTTCTTGTTGCGTCCGGCTCAGATTGCGGGTGAGCTCTTCACGCTTCTTGGCGAGGATGTCAGTGAATTTCGTGAGTGTGGCTTTGTCCATTTGGGTGCTCAGTTTCCCTGGCTGGTGCTGTCGTTAGGCCCATAAGTATTTTAAATGGGAATTGGCCGGTATGCCGGAGATCACAGCTCCCGGAGCAAGAAAACAAATTGAGAGCTTTGAAAATCATGTGGCACAGCCGCCCCCGGCTGTGTTTGAAATGCGTC
>DASZMF010000607.1:0-3262 GCA_035552035.1 Candidatus Angelobacter sp. | reverse complement strand
TCGGATTTCCACCCACATCCAGCCCAAAGTTTAAGTTATGGACAATATTCACCAGGCCGATCGCATCCACGTCAAATACAGCAGTGGCGTCAGGGTAGTTGCCGAGCTTCGGCGGATCGCCGGTAATGCAGATCAGGTTATGTAGCCCCGTGGTGTGAGCGCCCAGCAACTCCGACTGCATGCTGAGCACGTTGCGATCACGGCACGTAAAGTGGAGAACTGTTTCAATCTGCGCCTGCTGCTGCACCAGAAGACAGAGCGCCATATTGCTCATGCGCGCCGATGCGCGAGGGCTGTCCGGGATATTGATGGCGTCAATCCCCGCAGCTTTCAGGAACTTTGCGCCTTCCACCTCTTTGCGGAAATCCACGCCCTTGGGCGGAACAATCTCTACCAGCGTTACAAATTCGCCCGCAGCCATCTTCTTGCCCAGGTTGGAGCGCTGCGCCAGCGGCGGCGGAGTAACCGTCGACTCGCGCTTGGCCTCAGTGATTACCCGAAAGCCACCGGTCCGGCCTTTAACGTCAGACATGCGCAGCGCAGCCTTCATTGTCTTGATATGTTCCGGCGTTGTTCCGCAACATCCGCCAATCAGGGTCACGCCGGCGTTTACAAATTTGCGCGCGTAGCTGGCCATGTATTCCGGCGAGCACAGATAAATGTTGCGGCCTTCAATGCTGCGCGGAATACCGGCATTCGGCTGCGCCGCCAGCGGCTTATCGGTTAAACGGCGGATTCGCTCAATCGCCTCCAGCATGGCGACCGGACCAACACTGCAATTGCAGCCGATCACGTCCACGCCCCAGTCATTCAGTTTGGCGGTAAATGTCTCAGGGCTTGCTCCGTCCAGGCAGTTGCTGTCTTCATCAATCGTTACTTGCGCCACCAGCTGTTTGTCCGGCGCAACCTCGCGCGCCGCCAGGATTGCCTGATGCAGTTCTTCCAGATAGCCGAACGTCTCCAGCATGATCAGGTCAATGCCGCCTTCAACCAGCGCGGTAATCTGTTCGCGAAACGCGGCACGTGCCTCTTCCCGCGACGTCTTCCCCAAAGGCTCAATCCGCAAGCCCAAAGGCCCAACTGCTCCGGCAACCAGAACATTCGCGGCCTTCTTTAAATTGAATGCGTCAGCAGCTTCGCGCGCCAGCTCAGCGCCGCGGCGATTGATTTCCGCTACCTTGTCCGCCAGTCCATGGCGCGCCAGACGAAAAGAATTTCCCCCGAAGGTATTGGTTTCAAAAACTTCGGCCCCGGCATTCAGGTAGTCCTGGTGTATGTTGCGCACCAGGTCAGGCTGGGTGAGGTTCAATTCGTCATAACATTTATTGATGAACACCCCGTTGGCGTAAAAAAGGGTGCCCATCGCCCCGTCACACAGCACGGGACCTAGCTTCAGTCGGCTTAACAGGTCAAGGGCCATTATCATTTCAGAATACCTTAGCCCACATGGTTCCTGCCATGGTCTGGCATGGAGCGGCAAAATTTCCTGCATGGAACGCATCTCTGTGCGTTCTATGGGTGCCAGGGGAAAGCCTCGTCCGAGACAAAGTGCTCGCACAGCACTCAAAACGCGGGCATCAGGTTTTCTAACGGTCTTTAATCTAGCGGTCCCGAATCTAACGGTCCCAAGCTTTTCTAATGATCTAACAGGCTCTGTTATAATCGCGCTTTCAACACCATACGCGCGGTTCATAGAGGAAACGGTCTAATAACGAATGCGGCGAAATAGTCATCTTTCACAATTGTGGATTGCAGTTCTGGTGTGCATGGTGGCCGGCTGCGGCGGGTCCAACAGCAATAGCACCACTCAAACAGCGCCGCTCAGCGGCTTAAGCAGGCGTGTACTGGTTTCCAATTCATTCAGCGCCACCATCAACTTCGTTGATGCGCAAAAAGATCTTTTAAACGCCAAGACTCTTGGGGGAAACGACGTAACAAAGATGATCACGGCCGGCGGCACCACCATTGCTCTGGATGGCGCAGGCAGTGAAATTCCAATTATTGATAATGCCACTGAAGCCGTAACGTTCAATGCCGCTATTGGCGACCAGCCATTTGACATCGCACTCAGCCCTGACGGCCTCACGGCCTGGGCGGCCATGCGTAACTTCGGCTTTGTGCAATCCGTGAATACAACCACTGGTATTGCCAATTCGGTGATTCGCCTCGCCAATGCGCGGCGCATCGTCATGAGCCCGAACGGCACTAAGTTGCTCATTTTTCTTGATCCGCAAGCCAACATCTCCCCTAAAAACACCTTTGTTGTTCTGGATATCGCCTCCAACACACTGCGGTCAATTACTGACGTGGCCCACCTTGACCAGCCTTTTACCGCGGTCTTCGGCTCCAGTGACACACAGGCATTTATTTTGAATTGCGGCGCCGAATGTGCTGGAACAGCAGCCAGCGTGGTCTCCGTGGATTTCAGCGGAGCCGTTCCTGTGTTTGCGCCCTCCGCCGCGCCTATTGCCGTTGCCGGCGCTACCGTTGGGACTCTTAATGGAACGACGCTTTATGTTGCTGGCTCGCCAACCACTCCTGTAGCGGGATGCCCGCTTTCACGCTGCGGCGTATTGTCTGTCATTGATACCAATGCTCTCACTGTCAGCGCATCTGTTCCCATTACTGACGGGCTGCATGAAAACATAGCCCTTACCAGCACCGGCCGCGTTTATGTGGGATCAGGTGGATGCAGCGTGCAAGCCGACGCGCCCAGTAATACCACGCGCGGCTGCCTGGCAATTTTCAATACCACGTCATCCACCACCACGTTTCCCGTGCAGTCATCTTTCCGCCAGAACTTTAACGTTACGGGTCTTCAGCCCATCACCAAGCGCAACGTCATCTACGTAACGCAGGGCGGCGCGCTGGATATTTTCGACACCAATACTGACGCTCTGGAAACCGGCATCACCCAGATCGACATCGTCGGTAGTGCGAAGGCCGTGGTGTTGCTCGATCCGTAGAGTGAACGTTCGTGACTAAAAATGAACGATTCGCAACTGAGTTGATGGCAAGGTGCGCGCTTCTGCTCGGAATCGCTATCGCCTGAATACCAGAAAATAGGCCAGGCAAATCGCGACCAGGTCTTCTGGGATCGCGATGACCGTATCTTTTACCTTCAGTCCCCTCACCAGCCGTTTACGCGCTTCATAGCCGGCGAACGCGCCCATCACGGCACCCACGGCACCCAGCAGTACTCCAATCGGCAAAGATTGATTGCCAGATATGAACAGGCACGCACCGCTCAGTCCGCCTGTAA
>DASZMF010000606.1:0-1544 GCA_035552035.1 Candidatus Angelobacter sp. | reverse complement strand
CGCGCTGAAGGGCAGTCCTTGGGGAACGTTTACCATCGCCATGACCATTCCAATCGCGCTGGTCATGGGCATCTATCTGCGTTTTTTGCGCCCGGCCAAAGTTCTGGAATGCTCCGCCATTGGGTTCATTTTGCTGCTGGCGAGCCTTTATGGCGGCGAATTGGTAGCGGGGTCTCCGCAGTGGTCTGCCTGGTTTACTTTGAGCGGAGTCGCACTGACGCTCGCCATTATTCTCTATGGATTTCTTGCCAGCGCGCTGCCCGTATGGCTGGTGCTGGCGCCGCGCGACGACCTCAGTACGTTCGTGAAACTCGGCGTGATCTTCTCGCTGGCTGTGGGCATTCTCTTTACGCACCCGCGTTTGGAGTTGCCGCCCTTCACGCGCTTTATTGATGGAACAGGCCCCATCTTCGCGGGTAAGCTGTTTCCGTTCTGCTTTATTACCATTGCGTGCGGCGCTATCTCTGGCTTCCATGCGCTTATCTCTTCCGGCACCACGCCCAAGATGATCGCCAAAGAATGGCACGCTTGGCCTATCGGATACGGTTCCATGCTGCTGGAAGGGTTTGTGGCAATTATGGCCATGGTGGCTGCGGCTTCGCTGCATCCCGGCGTTTTCTTTGCGGTGAACTCTCCTGCCGGCGTGGTAGGCGCCAGCCCGCAAGCCGCGGTCGAAACCATTACCAACTGGGGTTTTCCCGTAACCGCCGCCGGCATGGCTCAACTGGCCCACAGCGTCGGCGAAAGCACGCTCTTCGGGCGAACCGGCGGCGCTCCCTCGTTGGCCCTTGGCATGGCGCAAATCTTCGGCAATATCTTAAACAGCAGTGCGCTCCTCGGATTTTGGTACCACTTCGCCATCATGTTTGAGGCGCTTTTCATCCTCACCATCATTGATGCCGGTACGCGCGTGGGGCGTTTTATGCTGCAAGACCTGTTGGGCCATATCCATAAGCCGCTCGGCAGAATCGGCTGGAAGCCCGGGGTACTCCTCACCAGCGCAATTGTGGTTGCCTCCTGGGGATATTTCCTGTATCAGGGCGTGATTGATCCGCTGGGCGGCATCAATTCCCTGTGGCCCCTCTTCGGCATTTCAAACCAGCTGCTCAGCGCCATCGCCCTCTGCGTCGCTACCACCGTGTTGATTAAGATGCACCGCGCCTGTTACTTGTGGATTACACTTGTTCCGCTTGTGTGGCTAGTCACCGTGACCTTTATGGCAGGTCTGGAAAAAATCTTTGCGGACAGTCCAAAGCTGGGTTTTCTCTCACACGCCACCGCGCTAAGTAACGCGATTGCGGCAGGCAAAGTCGTAGCAGCCAAAATTCCGGAAACGCGCGCCGTCATCTTCAATGAGCGCCTGGACGCCGTCGTTTGTGGGGTGTTTCTGTTGCTGGTGACCATTATTCTGCTCGATTCCTTTCGTATTTGGTTTGGTTTGCTGCGCGGTACGCGTCAACCTGTCAGTTCGGAATCGCCTTTCCTACCCTCACAAATGGAGACGGAACTGGTATGAAAGCGCTGCGGCGTATGTTATTCCTTTT
>DASZMF010000605.1:0-3677 GCA_035552035.1 Candidatus Angelobacter sp. | reverse complement strand
TCCTCGTCCTTGCTCTTTACTTTCTGGGCTCGCCTCCCAGCGTCAGCTTGATACCGCTGCGGAAGTTAAATGGCAGCGTAGGGAAACCCGGGGCAGCATCGTAATGCTCGCTGAGCAGGTTTTCGATACCCGAATAAATTTGCATGTAACGGTTCAGCCGGTAGCTGCCGCTCATGTCAATCTTCTGATAAGCCTCCGCCAGGTTGTGGTTCGGCAAGAGCATGGTGGTGCCAAAATCTGCATCCGAAAGGAACGTGCTGCTGTCTCTGCGGCCCACCAGCGCTCCGCTCAATGTGAGCGCAAATTTCTGTCGCGCGTATCCCAGATAAAAACTTCCGGAGTGCGGTGCCCGATTGAACGGCCGGTTTCCCACCAGTGGCGAGAACGCTCCAATGGGGATATTAGGGAACGCCGGGTTGAATGATGGGAAAAGCTCATCGCTGGAGAAAGAATGCTGCACCACCGAATCAAGATAGGTATAGGCTGCCCGCGCCGTGAAACCGTGACCAAGGTTAAATTCCAGCGCGGCTTCAGCCCCCAGCGAACGTGTGTCCAATGAATTCACGGATGCGCCAAACGGTAGATCTGCTGCAACTGCGGTAGGCACACCCAGTGTGATCAATCCACCCTGGCCTACGGATTCAATCTCGTTGGTATAACGGTTATAAAAGAAAGTGGCTGAGAGCTTGGCCTTACCGTTCAAGGCAAACTGTTCCACGCCAGCATCAAAGCTGCGTGAGCGGATTGCTCCAATTGGCTTAACGTCGAATTGTGAGATCAGCTGTGGGCCGTCCGGCAACTGCGATAGAACGCCAAACAAAGAGTTGTCACTGTTAAAAACAGACGGCTCCTCGATTCCCTGTCCATAATTAAACTTCAGCTTTGTCCCACTCAGTTTGCCGCTGGCACTCGGCCGTACCACGTAATAAGCCAGCGAAGCCCGCGGCGTAACAGCCGTGCCGAAGATCTGGTTCTTTTCTATGCCCAATCCCAGAGTACCGTAAAGCCGATTGAATACACTGCCGTGGACCTCTCCGGTATAGCTGTAGTTAGACCGCTCCGTCGGGGCCGTGCTGCGCTCATTCTCATAGTGAAAGCCGAAAAGCGCCGTGAGGTGCGAGTTGAAAGCATAATCAGATTGAAAATTAAGAGCGTCACGATTATTCAGAATGAAAAACTGCTGCGGATAGGTTCCGGCAAAATCCAGGATCGCCTGCCCTGTGGTGCTGAAACCGTTTGCTCCATGGATTGTGACTACGTTGCCCAGAAAGTTCCCAAACACAGGATCGAGCGTACCCGTGGGCGACGGATTATCAAACAGGGAATCTTCTCGCACGGCGCTGTAGCGCAACAGGTTGTGCCAGTGAGAAGTTGTCTGGTTCTGCAGCGTCGCACCAATAAAGGTATTGGACTGCGACTGAAACGAATCGTCCGGAATGCCAAAATAATCCACGGCATTCGGTACATCCACCTTGCCCACAACCCGGCGGATAGTCAGCCGCAAGTCAGTGGAAGACAGTGGAGTCCAACCGAAGTTTCCGGCATACGTTGCGTTATGAAAGTCAGGGCTCGGAGAAGAGTTGCCGCCATCCACCCGTGAGAACTCAGAAAAGTAATCCAACTGCTTAAAGATCCCGCCGAGGGATGCATCATTGTGCAGGCTGTTGAAATTGCCGGCGTCAACCGCATAGCTGAACTGCGGCGGAAATGTAGTGCCTTTGGGACTGGTCAGCGTTACCACGCCTGCCACCGCATCAGAGCCATAGAGCACGCTGTTGGGGCCGCGCAGGACTTCCACCTGGTCAATTCCAGTAGTAAATACACCGCCAAAATCCACGGTGCCACCAATCTGGTCAATGGAAATTCCATCCAGAAATACTTTGTTCATGGTGCTCTCACCACCGCGGATATACAGTGACTCCGTAATGCCGCGCTGCCCTGTCTGCAACACCTGCACACCGGGAACCTGGCGCAGCGGCTCCAGCGCCTCAAGCTTGTACTGGAACTGGCTTGCTGGCACCACAGAGACAGAAGCGCCGGTCTGCGTGTCTGGCAGATTGGTGCCAGTAGCAGAGACTACGATTTGTTGGGACACGCTTCCAACTTTCAGCGTGATATCCACGGCCGGGTTGCCGCCGCTCCCTACATAGATCGCATCGCTCTGTTCTGACGTGAAAGACGGAGCCGTGGTCTTTACCTGATAACGTCCCGGGGCAAGCGGCGCGAAGCGGTAATTTCCTTCCGTGTCCGTGGAGGTAGAAGCGGCAAGCTTTCCTCTCTGGAATAGCTGCACCTGCGCGCCGGCGACATTTGCACCCAGCGGATCTGTGACTTTTCCATGGATGCCACCGTTAGCGGCAGCAGCGTGTTGTGGTAATACTGTGAGTGCAATCGCCAGAACCAGGCTGGCGCAAAGAAAAGATTTCATCTGTTGTAAGACTCCTCCCACGGAAGTAGTCAATGGAGATCGTTTCCAGTTGCACCGACGGTGGAAAGCTTGTTGCACGCACAAACACCATGCACACATTTAGTAGAGAGACGGTTCTCAGAGCTTGCGGAAATATGTCTAAAAAATCCAGCCCACATTACCCAGAATTTCTGTGCAGACCGCAGCCGAAGCTTAGGAATGAACACAAAACAGATTCATGTGACGGAGCCTGAACGCAACTTCCCGAAAGCCAAATGGAACCGAACCTCATACTACAAGAAAGCTTTCCGGCCCTCCCTGCGCAGCCAGAAACGCCCAATTGACGGGCATCTGGCCGGTCTCCTGACTTACGCCTCACTGAACTTGAAGCGCCTTCCCGGATCTTCCCAGTGGCATGTTGCTCAAGTTCTCAGCGAATACAGTTGCGGGGCAGTGGCGGATTCTCACCGCGCTCCCCAATTCCAGATGGAAAAAGTTATAGATGACGAGCAGAGCTCAAGTCAAGACAGTTGGTAAATGAGTAAATTGGTCACTTAAATTCGTAAATGAGTAAGTTGGTAAGTTGGTAAGTTGAAAAACCCAACTTCTACGAATTAATCGGTTCGTCATTTAAAAAATCAATGACAAACTGCCAACGATAAAAACAAACTGGCGGCGCTTTTAAAATTACCAATTTACCAACTTACCCATTTACCAAATCTATTCAATCCGAGACTTTCCCCGCCGAAGCTTTCCTCATCTGCTGCGGCGCCATGCCAAACATGATTCCAGTTTCCACTTCCATAAGCTGGCCATTCACTTTGTATGGCTTGAATTCCCATTGCAGCAGAGCGTCGATAATCGCCTTGGTCTGGTCCGGAAACGCGCTGATAACGTGAACGTGCTTTACCTTGCCATTTCTGTCGACTGTGAATCTGACCGGCACTGGATTAAATTTGTGCGCCGAAAAAACCGGCTCAACCCTCTGCAGCACATTCTCTCCGCTGGCATATCCCTTGATGCACACTGGACTGCCTGCGCCCTCAAGCGTTTGCATTTTATCTACGCTCTGCACCAGGCTTTCCAGCATGGCGGTATCGCGGCTGGTCAACATGAATTCCACGGTGTGGCAGCGGATCTCAGTGGTCAGGACATACCAGTGCAATTCCGCCACCGGTGACATGTAATCCATGCGAATGAACGGGCGTCCGGCAATCTTTACCACGTCTGGCTGGCGTTCCAGCTTGTAATCACTGCTCAGCCTGCTCTT
>DASZMF010000604.1:0-1576 GCA_035552035.1 Candidatus Angelobacter sp. | reverse complement strand
ACGGTTCGTCAGGGACTCGGTTTGAACTTTCCCGGAGGCACGTATGAGCAATTGTTTTACGTAGTCGATGTGCAGGCTACCGGGCTGGCGTTAACGCCAGAGGTAAATGCGTGCATCAGCTCGGAGTCTTTTGTGCTGGCGTTTCCAGTGCGCAGTAGCGGGTCCTTTCGCCTGATAGGAATTGTGCCGCAAGTGCTGGCCGGTCAGAAGGGCCTGACTTTTGAGGAAATTCGCCCGTATGTAAAAAAGCAGATTGATGTGGATGTGCAGAAAGTGAATTGGTTTTCTACCTATCATGTACACCATCGCGTCGCTGACCATTTTCGCCAGGGGCGTGTTTTCATTGCCGGTGATGCAGGCCACGTCCATAGCCCTGCGGGTGGGCAAGGGATGAATACCGGCATAGGCGATGCGGTGAACCTGGCATGGAAGCTGGCCACGGTGATTCGCGGCCGCACAAATCCCACAGTTTTAGATACGTATGAGTCTGAGCGAATTGCCTACGCGCGTACTCTAGTCGCATCTACGGATCGTCTTTTTCAATTTGCCGTCGGTGAAGGCCTGGGAGCGCGGATCGTGCGCGGAACTTTTCTGCGTTATATTGCGCCGTTGGTTTTGCATCTCAAAGCGGCGCGAAAAGCGCAGTTCCGCCTCGTCTCGCAAACGCGCATTCATTATCGTGACAGTAGCGCGCTGAGTAGCGGAGCAGCGGGCCAGCTTCATGGCGGTGATCGCCTGCCCTGGATCGAAAGCCAGAACAACTTTCAGCCACTCAGTTCGCTCGATTGGCAGATTCACGTTTACGGCAAATTCACGCCAGAGCTGCATACCTTGTCGGCGCGCTGGAACATTCCAATTCAATCTTATTATTTTGATAAGGACGCGCAAGCAGCCGGCTTCGTCCAGGATGCCGCCTATCTTGTCCGGCCCGATGGCCACATTGCCATGGCGCAGGCGAACCAGAGCCCGCAGCCAATGGAACAGTTTTTGGCAAAGTGGATTGTGCCAGCAGGCTAAGAGTAGCCTGAATTTTGTTACACTACGCGCTCGCATGTCTCAGCCATCTGAATCCGTTAAGGTGAAACGCGTCCGCATTGAATCCGTGGATGTCGTCCGCGGCTTCATCATGATCCTCATGGCGCTGGACCATGTCCGCGACTTTTTCGGGGACGCTTCAAGCCCCACAAATCTTGCCACCAGCACGGTGCCGCTCTTCTTCACCCGCTGGATCACATATTTTTGCGCACCGGTTTTCTTTCTGCTTACTGGCACGGGAGCTTATCTGGCCTTGCGCAAAAAATCTAAAGCCCAGCTTTCACGATTTCTATTCACGCGCGGTCTGTGGCTCATTTTTCTGGAACTGGTGGTGATGCGCTGTCTGGCGTGGCAATTTAACTTTGACTACCACTTCACGATCATCACGGTTTTATGGGCGCTGGGCTGGGCCATGATCGTGCTCTCGGCTTTGGTTTACCTGCCAACGCCAGTGGTGACAGCGTTCGGCATTCTGATGATTGCGGGCCACAATCTTTTTGATTCCGTCCGGTCGGCGAATCCGTTTTGGTCGATACTGCAT
>DASZMF010000603.1:0-2410 GCA_035552035.1 Candidatus Angelobacter sp. | reverse complement strand
TCACCGACCACCATCTGCCGGAAGCGAATGAAGGTGTCCCGAATGCCTGGGCCGTTCTGAACCCCAATCAGAAGGGATGCGGCTATCCCTGTAAAGAGCTCTGCGGCGCCGGAGTGGCATTCAAGGTGGCGCAGGCATTGTTCGCCAAATTTAAAGACCCAGCCGATCAAGCCAGGCTGGTCCCATCTTTTCTCAAGATGGTCGCCATTGCCACCATTGCGGACGCGGTCCCGCTGGTCGGTGAAAACCGCACCATCGCGCGTCTAGGGCTGGAAGGTTTGCGGCGTCCCGTGAATGGCGGACTTAAAGCTTTAATGGAAGTTTCCGGGCTAACCGGCGAGCGAGCTTTGGCTGCGGGCGATGTTGGTTTTCGTCTTGGCCCACGCATCAATGCCGCCGGGCGCATGGATATCGCCCGCGACGTGATTGAACTATTCACCTGCAAAGACCCGGCCCGCTGCAAAGAGATTGCAGAAAAACTGAACCAGCTCAACCTTGAACGCCAGACGGAAGAGGCGCGCATCGTGGCCGCAATTGACGATCAGCTCGCCGCCGAGCCTGATCTTACTGACAAGTTTTGCATGGTGTTCGATGGCGATGGCTGGCATCGCGGCGTGGTTGGGATCGTCGCGTCACGCGTGGTGGAAAAGACCGGACGCCCCGCGCTTGTAATCGCCAAAGACGGAGAAGAAGCCCACGGTTCTGGCCGATCCATCTCTGCCTTCCACCTGTTGGACGCGCTGGAGTCCTGCCATGATCTGTTCAACCGCTTCGGTGGACACGCACACGCCGTAGGCTTTGCGCTGCCCAGCGATGGCGTAGCAACCTTAAAGCAACGCTTGAATGCATACGCACAAGCCCGTCTCAAACCAGAAGACTTTCTGCCCGAGCTTCGCATTGATGCCGAGATCCCGCTGGGCTCGGTGACACCCGAATTATTTCAATCTCTGGAACGGCTGGAGCCCTTTGGCCATGGCAATCGCGAGCCGGTATTTTCCAGCCATGCCGTGAACCTGCTGATGCCTCCAAAGATTATCAAAGAGAAGCACATCAAGTTGCGCGTGAACCAGCGTCGTCCGGATGGCAAGGCCAGCTACAACTATGAAGCCATGGGCTGGCGCATGGCGCAGCGGGCGCAGACCGACTCTCTCCAGCCTGGAGACAATCTGGATGTGGCGTTCAAGGTTGGCTTTAACTACCATCCTGACTTCGGTGGACTCGAACTTACCCTGGAAGATTTCAAAAAGCTAGCGCCCGTAGCGGTGGCCGTTTCCAGATAGCGTCAACGTCAACAGTTCGTCCGTTCGTGTCTTCTCTCATTTACCATTAAGCTGAATGGCCTTTGATCCCAAACGACTGAGAAAGTTTTTCGCCGCTGGTGCTGTGCTGGTGGTGGTGGTCGCTTTTGGTTTTTATCTTCGCGGGATTTTAAAGTCGGGACCAGATATTCCCAGCATATCCAACGATATTCCAAAGGACGTTGACAAGAGAGCAAAAGACTTCAATCTTTCCAAGTCCGAAGGTGGCAAGCAGCTTTTCACTATTCACGCGGCCAAAGTGGACCAGTACAAAGGCAACGGTAAAGCCGAACTGCATGATGTGAGCATCACGGTTTTCGGACGCAACCAGGACCGCTCTGACCAGATTTACGGCTCTGATTTTTCCTACGATCCGGTGGCCAAGATCGTTACAGCTGAAGGCGAGGTGCGTATCGATCTGGAAGCAAACTCTGCTGCCGCGCCGCCCGCTGATCAATCAGCCGCCGCCCAATCGGCTACTGCCGAGACCCGCAACCTGATTCACGTAAAGACCAGCGCGCTCACGTTCGATGAAAATACCGGAGTCGCCCAGACCAAAGCAGCGATCGAGTTTCGCGTGCCGGAAGGCAACGGATCGGCGGTAGGCGCCACCTATGATTCTCACGGCGGCATGCTCACGCTGAAGTCCGCAGTCAGAATGACCAGTACCGGCCAGCGCAAAGCCACCATCACCGGGCAGAGCGCGGTCATCACCAAAAATCCCAGCAAGATTGTCTTGCAGTCAGCCAAGGTGGAAGAGCCGCAGAGGACGCTTTCCGCAGACAAGGTCACCGCCTACATGCGCGATGACAACACCATTGAGCGCATCACAGGTTCAGGAAATCTGCATGCTGTAACCACTGGCCCCAAAGCAACTGAGATCAATGCCGCTGAAGGCGAGTTGCAGATGGCTGGCGCGAACCCGGCGCGCTCCGGCGTACTCTCCGGCGGCGTTACATTTATCAATAAAGGCGACTCCCCGGCTGAAGGCAAGGCAGGTAAAGTATTACTTTCATTTGGCGCTGCAAATCAGGTAATCAAAGCACATGCTGAGAATTCTGTTCAGCTCAAACAAGGCGCTCCGGGCAAGGTACAAGAGCTGCATGCGGCGG
>DASZMF010000602.1:0-5117 GCA_035552035.1 Candidatus Angelobacter sp. | reverse complement strand
GATGTATTGATGCCGACTGCGCTGGCAGTGTCTTCATCTTCACGGATGGCCATGAGGTAATAGCCAAAGCGCGAGCGTGAGGTCCAGTAATTAGTGAGAAAAGCAATCACCATCAAGGCTACGGCGGCGAGATAATAGGAGCGCCAGAAAGTTCGTCCCATGAACAACCCCGGCATGGTCAGACCGATAGCGCCGCCGGTTATGTTCAAATTGGTTGCAGTTAATCGCAGCACTTCACCGAAGGCGATGGTGGCCAGAGTGAAATAGGGGCCGCGCAGACGGAAGGCTATCGCACCGATAACGGCCGCAAATAAAGTCGCTACACACGCCGCGAGGAAAAGAGAGATCCAGATGGGCACGCCGATCTGAACAAAGAGCGCCAGTCCGTAGGCTCCAACGCCGAAGAAAGCGACGTGTCCGAGCGAGAGCTGTCCGGCGTATCCGCCGACCAGGTTCCAGGCCAGCCCCAAAGCGGCAAACAGCGTGATGCGGAAGAGCACCTGCAACTGATAATTGTTCTGGATAAACCACGGCATGCGCGCCCAGAGCAGCACAACAATGAAACAGACCCAGAACTTCCAATTTTTTAGTAGGCTCATGCGCGCTGTCTCCCGAAGATGCCGCTGGGTTTGAACGACAGCACCAGAAGAAAGAGAGCGAAATCAACAATCAGAGCCCACTGGTTGCCAATATAAAGACTGGTCAAGCTTTCTGAGAGGCCAAGCACAAGGCCGCCGAGAGCTGCGCCTTCAATGGATCCCATGCCTCCGAGCACAACCATGACAAAAGCCTTGGTGGTGTAGTCTTCACCAACGCCAGGAAAGAGATAGAGCCGAGGCAGCAGCAGGCCGCCGGCGATGCCGGCAAGGGCTGTCCCAAGGGCGAAGCTGAAGCCCTGTATGCGCGTGAGGTTGATACCCATCAGCGGAGCAACGTCCGGGCTCTGCGAGATGGCCCGCAATGCCTGGCCGGTAAGGCTGCGGCTTACAAAGAAGTACAAGCCAAACACGAAGACGATGGAAATCGCGAAGGAAAGGACTTCAGCGGCATTCGCCCCGAATGGCCCAATGTGTATGCTGCGATTGACCAGATCGATGTTTGTCTGGCGATAGTCGGCTTTGAAGATTAGCTGCGCGCTGTCAGTCAGAATCAGACCGATGCCGGTGGTCATGAGAATCTGCATGAAGTGCGAGCGATTTCGCACCGGTTTGATCAGCGCCAGATAGACCAGATAGCCGAAGATAAAAAGAATGACTCCGGCGGGCAGGAAGCCAATGTAAGGATTGAGCTTGAAGAAATCAAAGAGCACATACGTGGCATACATGCCCACCATGAGAAAAGCGCCATGGGCAAAGTTGACGATGCGCATGACACCAAAGATCAGCGCCAGGCCCATGCCAATCAGGGCGTAAAGCGCGCCGGTCAATAGACCATCAGCACAGGCTTGGAAGAAGTGGACCAACCGTGTCTAGACCTCTCTGGTTTGCTGGCGCGGGAACCAGTTCATGGTCCCCGCGCCAGGCTTATGTTTTCTATCTTTACGATCGTTCGATCTAACCGCCGAACTTTATCGCTTCGACCAGATGGGCGCTGGGATTACGGGCTTGGCCTGCGCAACATCTCCTGGGAAGACCACTTTATATTGGCCGCCCTGGACTTGCGTGATCAGGACCGGATGCTGATTTTGTCCGTTATCAAATTTGATGGGGCCGAAAGGTGTGTCAGTGAGGTTGATGTTTTTGATAGCGTCGCGAATCTTGGCCGGCTCCAGAGATTTTGCGTTGTTGATGGCGGCAGCGGCAACAAGCAATGCAGCATAGGCCTGCATGGCATGATACTGGGGATGAGTTTTAAAGCGCTTGAAATATTCAGCGTCAAACTCTTTTGAGCCGCGCCACTTGGCTTCAGGCAGCCACTGTGAAACTGAGAAGGTGAAATCAGCATTCTTGCCTGCGCCTTTTTCACTGGGGAATTCAGCGGCGGCAAAGCCGGTGCCGGCAGAGGTGTAATACTTGGGATTCAGGTCAACTTCCCTGGCCTGGCGCATGAGCGTGGTGGCGTCCAGCAGGTAAGAGCAGAAGTAAACCACTTCAGGATTGGCCTGCTTTACACGCTGCAAGACTGCTTTATAGTCCGGCGACTTGGCTTCATACGACTCAACCGCCACCAACTCAATGCCAGCTTCCTTGGCTGCGGCTGTCATGGCCTTCATATTCGACTGGCCAAAATTGGTGTTCTCATACACGATAGCCATTTTCTTGGGAGCGCCGTTGGCTTTCAGGAATGCGATTGTCGCCTTAGCGTAGTCATTGGCTCCGGCGCATATGCGGAAGATCCATGGGGACTTGGAATCCATTACGTTGTCCGCGGTGGCGGTGGGGATAATGAGGGGCGTCTCGCGCTGTGTTACCGCGCCGATAATGGCTTTGGTGCTCTCACTGGAATAAGAGCCGAGCAGGACCGGAACCTGGTCCTGGTCGATGAGTTTGGAGACGCCTTGAACGGCCTGGTCAGGCTTGCTTTGGTCGTCGTAAAAATCGAGCTCAATCTTTTTGCCCAGCACGCCGCCCTTGGCGTTGATTTCATCCAGGGCAATGGCGTATCCATTTTTGTGCGCTTCACCGAAGGCAGCCAGGCTGCCGGTGAGAGAGGTGATGACGCCGACCTTGGTTTGTCCCCAGGCTGGAATGGTGAGCGAGCAAAGCAACAAGATGCCGAACACAGTGATATTTTTCAAACGCATAAATCTCCCAAAATTTGTAAGGTGCCCGCGCTCCGAGATTATACAGCCTGTGTGGCTGATTTGATTTTCCGAATCCCTAGGCTTTACCTCAGTGGCTGAAGCCGGACAGGTCTAATCTTCTACCGCAGGCATAAATGCCTGCTCCACCCCGTTAGAACAACCTGCATTTGTTGATCTATGCGGCATAGATCGACCATCTCCTGCTAGCTTCTCATTAGCAATCCCACAATTGAGGCTGACATTAGATTCGCCATGGTTCCGGCAATCATGGCGCGGAAACCAAGTTTCGCAAGCTGGTCACGCTTGTTGGGCGCAAGAGCGCCGATGCCGCCGATCTGGATGCCGATGGAGCTGAGATTCGCAAATCCGCAGAGAGCAAATGTGGCGATGGTGAAAGAGCGCGGATCGAGCGTGGCTTTTAGCGCTCCCAGCAGCGTGTAAGCGTAGAGTTCATTGATGACCATACGCGATCCGAGCAGGCCGCCTATGGCGCCGCAATCATGCCTTGGAATTCCGATGAGCCATGCCACCGGCGCAAAGATGAAACCTAAAACCTGCTGAATACTTGCGGGAAACCATGCGAGGTGATTGTGTGTCCAGCCCATGATTCCGTTCAGCATGGCGATGAGCGCAAGAAAAGAAATGAGCATGATGGCAACGTTAAAAGCCAATTGGCCGCCGTCAATGGTGCCGCGGGCAATTGCGCCAAGCATGTTGGAATCTTTGTGCAATTCTTCCTTGGAGATTTCTACTGTGCCGGCGGTCTTGGGCTGCTCGGTTTCTGGAACCAGCATCTTGGCCATCAGGATAGTTCCCGGCGCGGTCATGATTACAGCGGCGAGCAGATTCTTGGCTTCAATCCCATACAGGATATAAGCCGCCATAATTCCGCCGGAGACGTGCGCCATGCCGGCAGTCATGATGGTCATTAATTCTGACCTGGTGCATTCGGGCAGCAGCGGGCGGATGGTAAGCGGGGCCTCGGTTTGTCCCATGAAGATGGAAGCGGCGACATCGAGCGACTCTGCGCCGCTTACGCCCATTACGCGGCTCATGGCCCAGGCCATGCCGCGAATAATGACCTGCATTACGCCCAAGTGATAGAGCAGTGCAAAAAAAGCTGAGACAAAAATAATGGTGGGCAACACCTGAAAAGCAAAGAAGAAACCCAGATGAGAAGTGTTGGAGCCTAAATCACCAAAGACAAAGCTGGAGCCGGCAAAGGAATAATTGAGCAGCGTGGTAATTTTTGCGCCAGCCACACCCAAGACTTTCTGACCCCAGGTGTAACGGACCACGATCCAGGCAAACATGAATTGCAGGCTGAGTCCCCAGAGAACGGTTTTCAGGCGGATGGCCTTACGGTCAGTGGAGAACAGATAAGCAATCGACAAAAAAACAATGATGCCCAGCAAACCCGCGTATCGCGACATTGGGTTCCTTCTCTAAAGTTGATGATGGTCTCGTGAAAATCCCGTCCATTGTAGCTGGAACTGTCAAGTTGAGTACGATTGCCAAAATCGCCGAAATTGCCAACATTGGCAATTGAAAATCAAAAGCGAAACACAGCGCGGATTGGCGCGGATGAAATCAGAACTTGCTCTCAAATTGTCCAAACGCCTTTTCCAGCGCCCACTCTTGTTTGGCTTTTTCGCTGGAATTGAGAAGGCTGGCGCAGCTTGCAGATGGACTCTCTACATTCAGTTTGTCTGTGGCACAGGCTGCGGCGCGAGCACCGATAGCCGGATCTTTCCAGATACTCTCTCCGGGCAGGAAGCTGAATTCAAGGCTGGCGCGGGCAAACTTTTTGAGGTCGAGATAGGTGAGATTGTAGGTCGCCGCGGCGCGCGCATATTCCTGGACAATGTCTCCGCGGGAGACGCCTTCGTCATCGGTGGCTAGCGTGACCGGAACGCCCAACTTTAAATACATGGGAAGCGGATGGTGCGTGCCGGTTACGTTGAGAATCACCTCATTGCTGGTGAGGCAGATTTCCACCAGAATTTTCTTCTGGGCCATCATGGTCAGCAGCGCTTCCGGGTCCTGCTCCTGCATTACGTCAACGCCGTGGCCAATGCGCTCTGCGTGTCCGAGTTCAACCGAAGCGCGAATATGGTAAAGGTCCTCCGGAGGAACCAGCTGGGATGTAAGTTCTCCGGCATGGAGCGTGATGTGGACTTTAGGATAAATGCCGTGGAGATAATCCAGCATGCGCATGTGAAGATCGAAATCATGGATAGGCACATACCAGTCTTCGGCCATGACCAGGTTTAGTCCCACAACGCGTGGATCTTTTGAGGCCATCTCAAAGCCGGCAAGAATCTGCGCAAATACTGACTCTTTGGCTACGCCGCGTGAGACCTGATAAAGATAG
>DASZMF010000601.1:0-1996 GCA_035552035.1 Candidatus Angelobacter sp. | reverse complement strand
AATGTGCGCCCGCCCAGACCAGCGCCAGTCCTACAATGACAACGCCGCTGGAAAAAATATCTGTGCTGAAGTGGAGTGCGTCGGCTTCCAGCGCCTGGCTGTCATACTTGTCGGCGATCCGTTTGAGTTTGCGCGAGCGCCACCAGTCAACCACCATGGAAAAGAACATCACGCCAAAGGCGGCCGGTGACGGCTCAATATGCACGCTGTGATGGCCAGAGAGACGGCGCACTGCTTCCCATACGATCCAGACGCAGGCCAGCAGCAACAGGGTGGTTTCTATAAAAGCGGAAAAGTTTTCTACCTTGCCGTGGCCGTATTGATGCTCAGCGTCAGCAGGCTTATCTGAAACGCGCACGGAGAGCAGCGTGACGAACGCGGCCACCAGATCCAGGCCAGAATGCGCTGCTTCAGAGAGAATGCCCAGACTGCCCGTGCCAAGGCCTACGATCAGCTTAAGAAAGGTGATCGCAATGGCGGCAAACAACGAGTTCAGCGCAACCGCGCGCTTTTCCCGCTGCATGCTTTCCAGCACAGGATTCCGTTCAGAGGTGGACACTGCCCCATTGTCTCAAGTTTCAACGGCTCTCTACCAGTGACTATTGTTGTGGCTGCATTAGTGGTGAGCCACCTTGGAAAACCATTATGCTAGGATTATTGCCCATCCAATCTAAGTTGAGGGCAAGAGGATTCCCATTTATGACGCTACGGCTGATCATTTGCTTTTTGGCTGCTACCGCAGCACTGGCACAGACTTCAAATAAACCCACATTAAAGACCCCGGCAGAGCGCTCAGCCAGCCACGACGACCAAACTGCGCCTACCCTGCAAAAACGCGACGAACCCACGTCAGAGGTGCCGCTGGACCAGCCAGTTATCACCATTCAGGGCCTGTGCCCTGTGAATACAAGTCCGGCTACGAATGCCGCCGTGCCTTCCACAAAAGAATGCTCCGTGGTCATGACCAGGGAGCAATTTGGCAACCTGGTGAAGTCTTTCAATACCAACAATCAGCAAGTATCGATTGCAGACCGGCGCAAATTTGCTGAATCCTACGTGGATATCCTGATCTATGCAGAAGCGGCGAAATCTGCCGGAGTGGAAGACAGCCCGGCCTTCGTAGAGGTCATGCGCGTGCTGCGTTTGAGAACTCTGGCCGACCTTTATCTGAACGGGCTGGCGGAGCAGTTCCGCAATCCGACACAGGCAGAGATTGAAGCCTACTACCAGGCCAACCAGGCAAAGTTTGAGAGCGCGAAGCTGCGGCGTATTTATATCCCCAAGAGCAGTCCTGACGTGCAGGCCCCGCTGGAGCAGAAAAACGCGTATCCGCAAAAAGCCGCTGCGGTTGCGAATGACGTGCAGGCACGTGCAACCAAGGGTGAGCCGATCGACAAGCTGCAAAAGGAAGCCTATACCACGCTGGGAATCAGCGTAACGCCTCCGAATACGGAGATGAACGTACCTCGGCACGGCGTGCTGCCTGCCAAGCTGGAGCAGGCAGTCTTCTCGCACAACCCAGGCGATGTGTTTCGCGGCGACGATGCCAACGGTTTCATCATCTACCACGTGGACCAGAAGGCGCCAGCGCCGCTGGAAACCGTGAAAGAAGAAGTATTGCGTGACATGGTGCGCAGCAGGATGGACGAAAAGATTAAAGAATTGAAGTCGCCAGTACACACCACGCTGGAAGAAAAGTATTTTGGCGCTGCCGGTGCGGCAGCTCCTGCTGCAACGCAGCCGGGACAAACGGTTCCGCCAAAATAGAGCCCGAAATGGCGCGTAATAACAGGATAAAAAATGACCGCAGCTTTACCCGAAAGACTAAGCACTGATAGAGCAGCACCGGGCTGCCTTGAGGAATAAATCTTTATGTTACGATTGCTCTATTCCCCTTGCTTGCTGGTTGGATCAGGAAGGTTCGATTTTCAGGATGATGCAAAGTCTTGTGATTCTTGTAACGGCTGCCGCAACCGCAGCCCAATCTACAGCCCCG
>DASZMF010000600.1:0-1554 GCA_035552035.1 Candidatus Angelobacter sp. | reverse complement strand
GACTGGGCGCGCTACGGCACACCGATTCAGAACCTTTATTTATGCGGATCAGGAACGCATCCGGGCGCGGGGTTGACTGGCGGTTCGGGGGCGAATGCGGCGCGGGAGATATTGAAGAGCCTCAAAAGATAATCTACTCGGAGGCATGAAAGAATGCGCAGTCCCGGAACTATCATTCAATATTTTCTCGGAATTGCAGCGTCAACGAGCGTATTTGCGATCATAAACTATCGCCATTTTCACCGACTTAAGAACTGCGCAGACTGCTTCTTTCCGTATGGGTGGCCCTACACGATCTATCACGACGGCGGTTATGCTGGTGGCGCGGGCTTTGTCTGGACAGGGGTAGTTGCGGATTTGCTTATTGTTATTGCGTTCGGAATCGCCATTGCATGGATTTGGACAAAGATTTCCGAACAGCGTTTGACCAGTTCATAGCTACAATAAGAAGAGACTACATTGTCCTCATCTTATTCCAACACACGTCCAGAACTCGCCGCTGCTGAAGCCACTACGTTACCTCAGCGTTATTACACAGACCCGGCATGGTTCCGGCGTGAGATGGAGGCCATCCATTTTGACATGTGGCTGTGTGCGGGACGCACCCGCCAGATTCCCAACGCTGGCGATTATTTTCTGCGGCAGTTTGGCAATGCCAGCATAATTATCACGCGCGACGAGCAAAGCACGATTCGTGCTTTCCACAATGTCTGCCGCCATCGCGGCACCATGCTGTGCAGCGCTGAACAGGGCAGATTTGCGGGGCGCATCCAGTGCCAGTATCATGCATGGACTTATAAACTGGATGGCACGCTGGCCAGCGCGCCGCACATGGAAAAGGTTCAGGGCTTCCGTGAAACTGACTATCCGCTGAACGCCGTGGCTACTGCAATATGGGATGGACACATTTTCATCAATCTGTCGGCCCATCCAATTCCTTTTGCTGAACATCTTGCCGGCCTGGATAAAAAGTTTCAGCCGTGGGGCATGGAAAAGCTACAGATGGTGGAGCGGCGTGTTTACCATCTGAAAGCGAACTGGAAGCTGATTATTCAAAATTATTCGGAGTGCCTGCACTGCCCCATTGTGCATCCACTGCTGCAGAAGCAATCGCATTACATGAGCGGTGACAATGAGCCGCCGCAGCCCACCTACCTTGGCGGTCGTATGGACCTGCGCGAAGGCATTCAGAGCCTCACCATGGATGGAACCACCAATCGCTGCGGGCTGCCGGGCTTGAGCGCCGACGATCAGCGCCACGTTTATTACTACTGCCTGCTGCCCAACTTTTTTCTGAATCTTCATCCTGACTACATGCTCACGTTCACCATGTGGCCCAAAGCCGTGGACGAGACAGAGATCATCTGCGAGTGGCATTTCCATCCCGATGAGGTCAAGAAGCCGAATTTCAATCCGCAGGACGCCATTGTTTTCTGGGACATTACGAACAGGCAGGATTGGGAGCTTTCTGACCTGGCGCAGCAGGGCATCAGTTCCAAAGGTTATCAGCCGGGGCCGTATTCGAATCGTGAAGAGCTGCTGCTGGCGCTGGAT
>DASZMF010000599.1:0-3029 GCA_035552035.1 Candidatus Angelobacter sp. | reverse complement strand
TTCATAAAAAGTGAGATAGCGTTTGCGCTTGGACTCACGCGTACGAAACAACCCGTCAGCCGATGTGAATTCAGTCATCAGCAGACCACAGCCGGAAATTTCTTTGGTGCTGGAAATTGCTGTGTTGGAAACCGCTGTTTTAGAAACCTCAGGTGGGTTCGGCTCTGCGCCATCGTTCATTTGACCATTTAAATTCAGCGCCTGCGATACCTCCGCTGCTAGCCGATCATCGCCCTCTTCAGGCGCCGCCATTACCTCGCCTGCGCTGCGCACAAAACTGGCATTGCGTATGAAACGGCGAAATACCGTATCCGTCACCCCAGCCATGGGAGCAAGCACCGTAGCCGGCGCAATGCGCACGTCTCTGATCTGTAGAGACTCCGGCACCTGCACGCCTTGCGGCACTGCGATGTTGTTAGCCGGATTTTCCCAGAATTTCTTCATGCTTTTTCTGTAATCCCGAAGCGGAGCGAGGGTCCCCTACCCGATCATTATTGCTTCGGTCCGTGCACACAATCAAGAATTCACTGCGGGGATCAACCCTCTAAAGTAATCCGCTGATAGGGTTCTCTCGCTTACGCTCGAGACTTGTGGCAAAAAGAACAAAGCCTCCGCCGCAGCGGAGGCCTCTCAAATCCTGAGCAGCTTTACTGCTTAACGGCTGCGTTCTTTGCTGCCTCAGCCTTGCTTGAATCAGACTGGGCATATTTGCGGCGGAAGCGCTCAACGCGTCCAGCGGTGTCCACGAGCTTCTGCTTGCCGGTAAAAAATGGGTGGCAATTCGAGCAGATTTCCAGGTTAATGGCGCCCTTGTGGGTTGACCGTGTGGTAAATGCGTTGCCGCATGCGCAATGCACTTTGGTTTCGTGATAATCGGGATGGATTGCTGCCTTCATTGCCTCTGTTACCTTTCGCGGGTAAAGTCCTATTTTACCTCAAATTAGCTGTTTTTGGCTAGTTCTGGTCACTCCCTTGGATTGCCCCAGCAGGCAAAAGGATTCAAAGCACAGAGATGCGCCCCCGCCACGGCCACTCAGAGGTGAGGGCTTAAACCTGAAGAAAACATCGCGCTGAGCCGAGGGAGCCCTCCAAAGACCGAAGGTCGCAATCCAAAGATCGGGGGGCAATCCTAACCCAGCGGTCTCAGTCCAAATTAGGCTCAGCCCGAATACTTGGTTTCCCTAAAGCTAGCAGCCGGAATCGCTAATAATGCTGTAGGGAGTAGTGGTGCCCCACCGGAATGTCTGCCCGCTGTTGCAAAAGATGGCAACGCCCACCAGCGTGGTGTATGTCGAATCACTGTAATAGTCGAATTCATGGCCGCTTCTGGTGATTTGGGCGTCGGCATATTTAGGCGCGGAAACAGTGGCGAAACTGAAAAGAAACAAAGCAGCGATCAAGAGTGAACGCAAACGGCGAACAGGAATGGCTTTCATAACGTACCTCACTCAGAAATTCTGGTAGCCCAAAAATGGGAGTTGCAGGGAATGGTTGCAAAAAGGCAATTACAGTTTGCCGGGCCTAGCAGCCGGCGGGCTCTTCAACCACGAACTGGCTCGTTGACCCGGAACGGATCGTCTGGCCGTTCTTGCAAAAGATGACAAAGCCGACCAGCGTTCTGTGCGTGGCATCGCTGTAGTAATCAAACTCATGGCCAGCTTTGCCAATCTGCTGAGCGCCCGCATATTTGGGAGCGGAAATTGTCGTGAAACTGAAAAGAAACAAAACTGCGATGAAAAGTGAACGCAAACGGCGAACGGAAAAGAATTTCATAACGTACCTCGCTCAAACTTCGGAGCCCTCACTATAGCCTTGAAAGCCAGCAAAAATGCGTCTGCTAAGGCAGAAATGTCGATCGTGGAATTCCAAAATGGAATTCGTGCGGTCCCTGGATTCTTAAAACCTGCTTCACGAGTTTGGCGGTACCCAAAGAGAAAGGGCACCGGGGCTATCCATGCCGTTCAAGCAGGAACTCTCCCACCCACCAAACCTCACTAAAAACCAGAATTCAGCGTCTTTGCCTCGCCCAACATTTGTTAACAAGTTCTTTTCTTCCAAGTGGCGTAAAATTGTTTATTTGATTTAGTCACTTCAGTCAGCCTAGGAGCCTAGCCCATGGTTCGTAACGATATTCTGCAAAAATTCCCTGATCTCTTTGGGGCCAAGACAGTCAACGGTCACCCAGTCAATGTTGAAGATGCCATCACCACGCTCACGCGCGAGCTGCGGCCGGAGATAGCCGCGGCGCTCACGGCCCGGCGGGAAATATTGGCATCGCCTGCGCCTGTCCGGCAGAAATATGGCTGGCCCAAGTGGGAGGAGAAATTTCAGGACCCCATCAGCGGCAAGCCGTGGACGTATCGCCAGATCGTCCAGGGATTGATTGACAATTTTCTCGGCAAAGAAAGCGATGTCCGCTGGCGGCTCAATGACGAAGTGCCTGTTCCCCAAGACGCGCATCCTCTGAAGAATCCCGGCTTGGAGCTGACCGGCCCCTGGCATCCGCTGGATATGGCGTTCAACGCGCTCAACAGCCCGGCGCCCATGAACATGCCGGACTTTGAAGACGCGTCGCCCACCCACTTTCTGCCCGACGGCACTGCCAGCAATGAACCCATCGGCGTGTTTGCCGCGCTGCAAAATGCCAAAGAAATTTTCGCCGGCAAATGGACAGGCAAGCCCTACGAAGTAGTAAAAAAAGGCAAGACACGCGCGTACAACATCAATAAGCCTCCGGCAAAATGGCCTACGCGCTTCGGGCGTCCGCCCGGACTGCATATCAGCTATGACCACATCACCGTTGACGGCCGTCCCGCGCCAGCCACCATCGTTGTGGCAACTCTGTGGGCGTTTAACAACCATGATTCGCTCAAGAATGCCGGCAGCGGCGTTTATTTTTACATTCCCAAACTGCAAACGCCGAATGAAGCGTTGATCGTAGAAAAGATTTTGTCACGGCTGGAAAGCATGATCGGCATTCCCACCGGCACCATCAAGATCAAGATGCTGTATGAAGAAGGCAATGCTGG
>DASZMF010000598.1:0-1674 GCA_035552035.1 Candidatus Angelobacter sp. | reverse complement strand
CGTACGTGGTTACGACCGGGCCGGGATTGATCTGAGTGATCGCGCCGTGCACGCCAAACTCCGCACACTTTTCTGACAGCACGACGGCCAGCTCTTTCACTTCCGCTTCATTGATGGCCTGCTGATCATCTGGACGTTGCAGCAGCGAACTCGGCGGAAGCTTGTATCCGCCCGCAGCAATTTTTGGCAGGACAGTCTTACGCTGCTCTGCCTGATCCGCACGCACATTGATCGCGATGGCATCTGCATTGGCGTCTGTACCCAAAGCGCCAGCGCCATTCTGCTGCGCTGTATTCTGTTGCGCGCCATTCTGCTGAGACACACCCTGCATTGCCGACAGCCCCGCACCCTGCGCCGCGCCAATTGGTTCCATGTCTTCAAATGTCCGCTCGACGCCCTGCTTCGCGGCAGCGGCATCCGCCTGCGCGCGCATACGCTGCGCAATCTGCGGAGGCACAATCACGCCGCGCTCATTCGCGTTGCGTTGCTGGGTTTCCTGCTGCGCCGCTTTCTGGGCTTTTTTCTGCGCGGCCATCTTCATATGCGCAATGCGCCAATCCTGGAAGCGCTGCCACAGCGCAAACACAAAGGCAAAGCGCGTGTTGGCCCACATCTGCACGTTCACAAAAGAGAATGCGGTTGAGAGATAGAGCGCCACGGCCACCACGGCGCCACAAACAATATAAGCGCCCACGGTGTTGAAATAGTGGAGCAGCACGTCACCCACAATACGGCCCAGCAGACCTTCAATGGCCACCATGTGGAACCAGCGCAGATGTCCGGGCAGCAGCGCCAGCAGTGCCGGCGTAAAAATCAATAGGATCGCCGCTCCCAGCGCCTTCGCGCCCGCGGAAGCCACCGGCTTGGACTTAAACCAGCGCGCGCCCAGCAGGGCAATCATGACCGGCGCGGCAAACACAAACACGCCAATCGACTGCAACAGCAGGTCAGCCATCATGGCGCCAAACAAGCCAATCCAGTTGCGCGCGGAACCGGAGTTCAACGAGCCCGCGGTATTCAACGAAGGATCCAATGGGGAATAGCTCGCCAGCGCAAGAAAAAGGAGTGTCGCGGAGACGAACAGCAGGAACCCGATCAGCTCATTGAGCCGACGGTTCTTTGTAGGCGTGAACGCACGCAAAAAATACTTCATGGGTGGTCTGTCCTTCAGCCACAGACACGCGGCTTTAGATTGCAAAAAAGCTTTGCAAAAGCAACGTTCAGGGCCAAAAGTCCAGAGTACACCAGAGCCTGCTCATTATAACGAGAAACCTGCGCGAAGTTGGCGGGAAAAGCATCGTCCTTTAGGACCATGGGGTACCTAGGAATGTTCACCAGGAATCGGGTGATCGGGACATCGGGTGATCGCCGTGATCGAGGAACAAAAGCTTTAGCCGCAGATTTGCGCCGATGGCCGCAGATCAGGAAGAGGAACCCTTGCTGGACCATGTTTCGGTTTCGATCATTTAGAGCAGCAGATCCCAATACCTCTATCCGTGTTATCTGTGTTAATCCGTGGTAAGGGTTTGATCTTTTCCTGATCCGCGTTTATCCGCGAAAATCCGCGGTAAAGTTCTTCTGATCTTCTCTGCGACTCCGCGTCTCCGCGGTGAGCTTTGCTTTTCCCTGATCTGCGAACATCTGCGCAAATCAGCGGCGAAAGCTTTTTGCCTT
>DASZMF010000597.1:0-7022 GCA_035552035.1 Candidatus Angelobacter sp. | reverse complement strand
GTGTGATCGTGCACAGTAGCCCGACCGGTTTTTTTAACTTGTCTTGGAAAGACATTTTTAAGGCGCTCCTTGGTTTTTGCTCAAGGACAGGCCGTGCGTTGCCGAACAAGGTTGCTGCCACCCTTGCTGATCGTTCACCGTGCGGAGCAGGTAAAAACTGGGATACAAAAATTACTGTGAGCCCGGAAACCAGTCTTGCCTTACGTTCCTTTAAGTGACCATCAGCGCTGTTCGTCTCACCAGCACGTGCGGGTCCTGAGCGTTTTGTGGCTGCAGGGGGACAAAGCGCAGAAGAAGTTCTTCCGCTGATGTCCCCGGAGCACCCACCCGTCGATTCCTGCTCAGGTTGCGCTACGTAACTTATGTCATCATTAAGAAGTAATTAAATTCTTTAACAAATCGCCCGACGATATACTTTTCCGCCACTAACCGCGCACGTGGCAAACAAATGCATACTTACGTATAAAGATTTCACGTAGAAGATCCTGGGTTTGGCCAAAGTCAGCGGAGGGACTGCAGCAGGAAGTAGCGGCAGAAGAATGGACGCGTACTCCAATTCCCAACCAGAGCGTTGCCCAGGTTCGCGGCTGAATGAAGTAGCGGACTGCAAGATGGATGCTGATTTTGAGAAGACTGATCGCAAGAAGACTGAATGCAAGAAGACTGCAATAAGAATAAGGACAGAAGTTCTCTGAGACGCCGGCCCCGAATCTCCTCGTGCCTAGAATCCTTTTACCCGCGGTCCGGATCGCCTATCAGCCTGCTCAGGCTGGGTTTGTGCTTCTCTTTCTTGGCAAGCTTCTTGTTTTCCGCGCGCTTCACCGGAGGCGGTGTCCCCAGTACAGCCCGTGACGCGGCCTTCACAATGCTGGTAGCGCGGATTTTCTTCAGCTTCTTCTTGGGCACATCATTATTAGACCACGAAACCAGTCCAAACGGATCCGGCGAACATGTCCACAAAGTCCAGTACCTTCCGCTCTGCCAAGCCTGTCATTAAAACCTCTTGCTAAGACGATATGAGCTCAGTTCTAATTTAAGCCAACTGATAGCCAATCAAATATCTCAGTAGCCGAACGCGCGGCTTCCCGGAGACCGTATTGCCCAGGCCATGTATTAACAGAATTTACCTTACCGCGTTTTGCTGGCTTGCCATACTTTTGCCTATTCCCGCGTTTGCGCAGAGCGCAAATAGACAAAGTGCTGCGCCGCAGGCCGCCCAACTTTCAATCGGACCCGTAAATTCTGAAAAATCTGCACACTTTCTCCCTGGCATCGTAGTTACTGAAGTGGACAATTATTTCGCAGCCAGCTTTGCTGGGCTTAGAAAAGGGGACATACTTCTAACATGGTCGCGTGGTCAGAGCAAAGGCACTTTTAAGGGCCCTTTTGATTTATCGCTGATCTCTTTTTGAACAAGCGCCGCTAGGTCCTATACACATAGAAGGGCTGAGAGGTCGAAAAAAGTGTTCTTGGGTTGTGCATTCCAATGGTTATGAATTTGGATTTTATGTATGGGGACTTGAAGCACGGCCGCGCTTTTATGGGCTGTTCTTGGACAAGTATCGGCAAGGCCAGAAACTGACTCAAGCGGGCAACTTGGGGCAGGCAACAGCTTTTTGGAGAACATGGGCAAATGATGTAGAAGATTCAGGGCCAGAATGGGTTTCGGTATGGTTGTTGCAACATGCTGCTGCTGTATTTATAGACTCCAGAAAATGGGAAGAGGTTAAGCAAATCTATTCTGAGCTTCTCGTAAAAGACAATAAATATGATTCTGAAATAAAAATGCTCATGTTGGAAAGGCTTGGCACTAGCCCATCGCCCTGATCCGCGTTCATCCGCGAAAACCTGTCCCGGCGTGCCGTGGATCCGCGGTAAATTTGAAACGAAACACCCCTCTGTATTTATTCGCCCTCTGTGGTGGATAATAGAGCAAATGGACGAGCGCGATTTTTACGACGAAAAAGAGTCTAAGAAAACCCACACCCTTACCTGCCCGCATTGCCGCCAGCAGGGCGAGTATGAACTTTCATGGCTGGTGCGCACCAAAAAACGCCAGCTCCCCGGCCGCGCCGACGAGCGCGACCGCGCCAAGTTCGCCAAGGCGCAGTCCTATATGGTCCGCCGTGAGGATATGTCCATGTGCAAAAATATCCGCTGCCGCAAACGGTTTGAAGTGGCCGGCGTGCAGTCCGTTGCGTTCCTGAACGATTAGCTCTCAAGTTTTATAAAGAGCCAGCCGAGCAGGGAATCGCCCGGCATTCCACGCGCTGTTTCCCGCCTATCAATCAGGCGAATGGGCAGCCCGCAGCAGCCCTCCTCTGTCCCAACGCCCTTCTCTGATTTATACTGGCACGTTTACCTGACGGCTGAACGGGCATTCATTTTTCGGCATCCAAGTTACTGAACAGGAATGATTTGACTATGAAGATTCTGGTCTGCATGAAGCAGGTCCCTCAGAAAGACGCTCCTCTTAAGCTCAATGAAAGCGGCACATGGATTCGCGACGACGTTTCCTATGAAGTCAATGAGCCAGACGCTTACGCTCTGGAAGAGGCTTTGCGGCAAAAAGAAAAACATGGCGGTGAAGTTGTGGTCATCACCGCCGGGCCCGCGCGTTCGCAGCAGGAGTTGCGCGGCGGTCTGGCCAAGGGCGCTGACCGCGCCATTCACTTGGAAGACAACGGCTTCGTCGGCCTGGATGCTTTCAACATGGCCAAAGCTTTTGTCGCGGCAATTAAAGATGAGCAATTCGACCTCATCTTTACCGGCCTGCAGTCAGACGATTACGGCTACGCCCAGACCGGCGTCATTATGGCCCAGCTCCTGGGCTGGCCCCACGCCACCATTATTATGGAGATCCAGAAAACTGACGCTGGCATCAAGGTAAAGCGCGAACTGGAATCCGGCTTCTTCCAGCACGTAAGCCTGCCGCTGCCCGCCGTGCTCACGATTCAATCTGGCATCAACAAGCTGCGTTACGCCACGCTGCTCGGCATCAAGCAGGCCAAGAACAAGCCCATGCGCAAAGTCACCATGGACGAAGTAAAGTCCGCGCTGGGCGACAACATGCAAAAGATTGAGAAGCTCTATATCCCGCAGAAAACCAAGAAGACAGAAATGCTGGAAGGCTCGCCCAACGAGATCGCCAAAAAGCTGGTGGACAAGCTGCGGAACGATGTGCGCGTCCTTTAGATCATAAGAGATTTGGGTTAAAGAGCCTGGTTCAAAGCGTTTGGCTTCAAGAATTTGGGCTTCAAGAGTAAAGAATTTTGGGTTTCAAGAATAATTTTGGGTTTCTAGAACTAAAGACAGGTTTTAAGGAGCTGCACCCCATGGACAAAATGGAATACGACCCTGAAGGTGGAAACTATAAGCCCATAACCGAACATGAAACCGGCGCAACTTTTCTTGTGCTGGGGGCAATCATGCTGCTGGGCGGACTCGGCTGGCTTTTGTACGTTGGCTGGGACATTCGCTCCGGCGGTGGCCTGATGGAAGCTTTGTTCGCGGGCGACGTGTTGATCGCCTTGTTCCTTCTCATCCTGGGATTCAATAAAAAGAAACGGCAAACAAACTAGATGGCAGACACAATTCTCGTAATCGCTGAACAACGTGAAGGCAAACTCAACCGCGTCTCCCTGGAAACAATCGCGGCCGCGCAGGCCATCGCCGCGGAAACCGGCGCAACCGTTGAAGCTGCCGTTTTTGGCAATGGCGTAAGCAGCATCGCCCAGGAAATCGCGGCCAAAAAGCTGGCTAAAGTTTATGCCATTGATTCCGCCAAGCTTGCCCGCTATGAACCAGATGGCGTAGTCGCCGCGTTGAAAGATTTCATCACGCAGAAAAAGCCAACGCTCGTCCTGATGCCGCACACCTATCAGGTGCGTGACTTCGCGCCGCAACTGGCCACCGCGCTCGAGCGGACGCTCATCAGTGACGCGATCGGCTTTCGCAAAGACGGTGACAAGCTGCTCTTCACCCGCCAGATGTTCCAGGGAAAATTTGCCGCGGATGTTTCTTTCAACTGTCCCGCGCCGCACTTTGTTACCTTCCAGTCCGGCGCGTTCCGTGCTGACAAAGCTGAAGCCGGCTCTGCCCCTGCTCCGGTTGAAACCGTGAATGTAGAAATTGCGGATGGAATCATCCGCAATCAGCCTGACGCCCCATTCAAGGAAGCCAAGCAGGCCGTCGATCTCACGCAGGCTGAGATTATTGTCTCCGTGGGCCGCGGGATCAAAGAGCAGAAAAATATCGAGTTGGCCAAAGTCCTGGCAGATGCGCTCGGCGGCGAGATAGCCGCATCGCGTCCCATATGCGACTCCGGCTGGCTCCCCATGGACCGCCAGATTGGCAGCTCCGGACAGACCGTTTCACCCAAGCTCTATCTGGCCGTGGGCATCAGCGGCGCCATTCAGCATATCGTCGGCATGAAAGGCTCGCGCAGCATCATCGCCATTAATAAGGATGCAGAAGCGCCCATCTTTGAAATTGCCGACTTCGGCGTAGTCGGAAACCTGTTTGATATCGTCCCCGCGCTGACTGAAGAAGTAAAAAAGGCCAAAGCCGGAAGCTAACAATAAAACTTTACCACTGATAAACGATGAACACAGATAAACACTGATCAGGAAAAAGCAAAAGAGAAATCCGTGAAAATCCGTAGTATCCGTGTTCATCCGTGGTAAGAAGTTTTTTGATCAGTGTTATCAGTGCAAATCAGTGGTAAGGTGCCGTTCGTCTTGAGCTAATTGCCAATTGCTAATTGCCGTCACTGACGGCTGATTGCTGAGTGCTAAACCAATGATCTATTTCCGTAAACCTCTTGAAGGTATTGAACGTCCGCAGATGGAAGCGGACGTTACCATTGTTGGCGGCGGTCCGGCCGGTCTGGCCTGCGCGCTGCGCCTCTCGCAACTCATCGATCGCTATAACCGCCGCAATCCAGACGCGCAGATGAGCAAGGAAAATATTTACGTGCTGGAAAAAGCGCGCGAGCTCGGACAGCACTCGCTTTCCGGCGCGCTGCTCGATCCCCGCGCCATGGACGAACTGCTCCCGGGCTGGCGCGACGAAGCTCCACTCGACGCCGAGGTCACGCACGAAAACGTTTTCTTTCTCACGGAAAAAGGCGAGCACCGCCTGCCGCTCACGCCTCCGCCGCTTCAGGACCACGGCAATTACGTGATCTCCATCAACCGCTTTGTGAAATGGCTGGGAGAAAAAGTTGAGCAGACCGGCATCACCGTCTTCACCGGCTTTGCCGGCTCTGAATTACTGACGGAAGGAAACCAAGTCACGGGCATCCGCACCGATGATAAGGGCGTGGACAAGCAGAATCAGAAAAAATCCAACTTCGAACCCGGTTATGACCTCAAGTCAAAGGTCACAGTGCTGGCAGAAGGCCCGCGCGGATCGCTCACCAAGCAGCTCGTCACCAAATACGACCTGCAAAAAAACCGCAACCCACAGATCTATGGCCTGGGCGTAAAAGAATTGTGGGAAGTCCCATCCGGCGCAATCAAAAAAGGCCAGGTGATTTACACCATGGGCTGGCCGCTCACCACCAAGGAATACGGCGGCGGCTGGATTTACGGATCGAAAGATAACATCGTCTCGCTCGGTTATGTCACCAGCCTCGACTATCAAGATCCGCGTATCGATCCACAGCGCATCTTGCAGGATTTCAAAATGCATCCGCTTATCGCCAGCCTGCTCAAGGGTGGCAAGATGGTCCGCTACGGCGCAAAAACTTTTCCGTACGGCGGCTGGCACTCCATTCCGCCGCTCGCCGGCCATGGCTGGATGATCGTCGGCGACTCCGCCGGCTTCCTCAACTCGCAGCGTCTCAAGGGCATTCACCTGGCTATCAAGAGCGGCATGCTCGCGGCAGAAACAGCTTTTGCCGCGCTGCTCGAGAATAATTTCAGCGAGGCGCAGCTCAATCAATATCCTGTGAGCGTTGAGGCCAGCTGGATCAAAGACGAGCTATGGGAAGTCCGCAACTTCCATCAGGGCTTTGAAAATGGCCTCATCTCCGGCCTCATCCACACGGGGCTGCAGCAACTCACCGGCGGACGCGGCCTGCACGATGTTTACCCGGCACACGCCGGACACACGCGCATGAAACATCTTGACCAGCTACCAGCAGACGGCGGCAAGCGCGCGCATCTGCTGGGCAAAGCCAAGGGCGACGGCAAACTCACCTTTGACAAGCTGACTGATCTCTACCACTCCGGCACGCGGCATGAAGAAGATCAGCCTTCGCACCTGATCATCGCCGACACAAATATCTGCAACACGCGCTGCGTCACAGAGTTTGGTAATCCCTGCCAGAATTTCTGCCCAGCCAATGTTTATGAGATGGAAGAAGACGCTTCCTCGCCCAAAGGCAAAGTGATCCATCTGAATCCTTCCAACTGCGTCCACTGCAAAACCTGTGACGTAATGGACCCTTATGAAATCATCACCTGGGTTCCACCAGAGGGCGGAGGTGGGCCGAATTATGACGGCATGTGATGACATTCAATTACGATCTAACCGCTGACGATTTTGTTCAAGCACAACACCTCTTCCTGCGCAAGACACTTGGCAAACGTTTTGGGTTGGTTTTAATTGTGTTCGTTTTCTTGGTTATTCTTGGTATTTACTGCCTGTGGGGCTGGCTCAGCGGCAAAAATCCGCCAGCCACAGGCTTATGGGCTGCGGATGTGGGAGTTCTTTTTACCTACGTCTGGATTTGGTCAGGCATTCCCTGGAAGAAAGAGTTCCGCAGGACTCGCGCTCTGCACTCTTCCATGGAGCTCAGCGTTGGTGAAGATGAGATCGCTTACAAGAATGAAAGAGGCGACAGTCGAACAAAATGGAGTGCGCTGGAAGACTGGCAGGAATCGAAATCTCTTTTTCTCCTCTATCCTCAGCCCAGAATGTTTTTTATAGTGCCCAAGCGTGTAATGCAGCCTGACCAGATCGCTGCTCTCAGAGAAAGCCTTATTGCGAAAATCCAGAAAACCAAGGCGTAAGAA
>DASZMF010000596.1:0-6001 GCA_035552035.1 Candidatus Angelobacter sp. | reverse complement strand
TGATTCATACCGGGCGTCCATGGCTGGCGGCCTACTGGCTCTTTCCGATTCCCAACACCATGGGCGTCTGGCCGCAGTTCCGCAGCCCGCTGATCTGGGACGTTTTCGCCGTCTCCACATATTTCACGGCATCATTCCTCTTCTGGGGCATTGGACTGATTCCAGACTTTGCCACCATGCGCGACTCTGCCAAGACTCTGGTTGTCCGCCGCATTTATGGCGCATTGGCCATGGGCTGGCGCGGATCGGCCAAGCACTGGAACCGTTACGAGACGGCCTACATGTTGCTTGCCGGATTGTGCACGCCGCTGGTTCTTTCAGTGCATAGCGTGGTGTCTTTGGATTTTGCCGTTTCAGTGGTTCCAGGATGGCACACCACGTTCTTCCCGCCGTACTTTGTTGCAGGCGCCATTTATTCCGGCTTCGCCATGGTGCTGATGCTGGCGATTCCATTCCGCTATCTCTACGGCATGCAGGATTTCATTACGCTGCGTCACCTGCAGAATGCCGCAAAAGTCATGCTGGCAACGGGCATGATTGTCGCTTATTCCTACGGCATGGAAATGTTTGTGGGCTGGTATAGCCAGGATAAATACGAGCTGGCGATGGTAAGCAATCGTCTGCATGGACCGTATTCGCACTATTACTTCATGCTCATTCTCTGCAATATCCTGATCCCGCAATCGCTCTGGTTGAATAAAGTCCGTTCCACGCCGTGGATTCTCTTCCTGATTGCCATTGTGGTAAATACGGGCATGTGGCTGGAGCGCTTTGTGATTGTAGTGATGAGCCTGCAGCGCGATTACATTCCTAGTTCGTGGGGCATGTACTGGTTCACCAGGTGGGACCTGATGATTTTTGTGGGAACCTGGGGGTTCTTCACCTTGCTGTTCTTCATCTTTATCCGGCTTATGCCGGCCATCTCCATCTTTGAAATGCGGACATTGATTCCGCAGGCGAAGGTGAAAGAATGACATCTGGACCTGGACCTATTTACGGATTGATGGCGGAATTTGAAACGCCTACCGAGCTGGTGGATGCAGCCAAGGGCGCTTATGCTGCCGGCTATAGAAAAATGGACACATACACCCCCTATCCGCTGGAAGAAGCGGCCGAGGCGATCGGCGCACACCACAATCGCGTTTCGTTGATTGTGCTGATTGGCGCCATGCTGGGCATGGTTGGCGGATATTCGTTGCAATATTGGGTGTCCGCCATTACGTATCCAATTAATGTCGGCGGCAAGCCGTTCCATTCCTGGCCCGCTTTTATTCCGGTAACGTTTGAGTGCACCATTCTTGGCGCATGTCTGGCGGCTGTCTTTGGCATGCTGGCATTGAATGGATTACCGCAGCCGTATCATCCGGTATTTAACTCGCCGAATTTTGTGCGCGCCAGCCGTGACAGATTTTTCCTGTGCATTGAAGCGCAGGACCCCAGGTTCAGCCTGGCTGACACCCGCAAGCTGTTGGAAGGTTTCAAGCCAGAGGAGATTACGGAGGTGCCGTATTAATCGTCCGGCACAAATCCGCGTAGCATGGCTGCTCTTTGCAGCCGCTGGCATGGCTGTGATTGGCGGTTGCCGCCAGGACATGCAGAACCAGCCCAAGTTTATTCCATTGCGGTCCAGTGAGTTTTACGCTGATCGCAGGTCGGCCCGGTATCCGCTGCCCGGCACGGTTCCGCAGCTGGATGACAAGAATGTTGACCATGAGCAGCTTGACCCCGGCAGCTACTATCTGACGGGCAGGCACGGCAATGCTTACGGTAATGAAATACCGTCTCAGCTGGGCGATCCGAACAGCGCCACAAATCGCGCACAGCTTTTGGCCCGCGGCCAGCAGCGCTACAATATTTATTGCACTCCCTGCCATTCCATGGTGGGTGACGGAGACGGCATGATCGTGCAGCGTGGCTATAAACGTCCGCCGTCCTTTCATGTCCAACGCCTGAGGAATGCGCCGTTAGGCTGGTTCTATGATGTCATCAGCAATGGCTTTGGCGGCATGCCTGACTATGGAGCCCAGGTGAAGCCGGCAGATCGCTGGGCGATTGCCGTTTATATCCGCGCGCTGCAGTTAAGCCAGAATGCGGCTGACGCCGATGTTGCGCAGGTCGATCGCGATAAGTTGAGCAAACCTGAAGAAGAAGATGGAATCAAGATTCCCGATACCTCGCTTAGCCCGCCACCCGCGAAATCCCAGGGAGGTGTAAAGCCATGAGCGAAGTCTCTGTGCGTCTTACACCCAAGGATTTTGCGCCGCCCGCATTCATTGACCGGATGCGCTCGCGTTCGCTGGTTGTTGGCATTGTTTTTGTCGTGCTGGCTCTGGCCCTTGCGCTGGGCCGGCAGCAGTGGGATCTCTTTCTGCGTTCGTGGTTAATGTCCTTTATGTTCTGGCTGGGCCTGACCACTGGCTCGCTGGCTCTGCTCATGCTGCAATATGTGAGCGGCGGCAACTGGGGCCGGCTGGGACGCCGCATATGGGAAGCAGCCGCAGGCAACTGGTGGCTGATGTTTATTTTCTGGCTGCCTATCGCCTTCGGGATAAAGCATCTTTATAAATGGGCGACCATTCCATCTGATCCAGTCGATAAAGCTGCATTTCTCAAGCATCTGGGGCCAGACAAAGTACATTACTACCTGAATGTTCCGGGATTCTGGATTCGCGGCGTCATCTATTTTGTTGGCTGGGCGCTGCTCTATACCATCCTCAAGCGCTGGTCTGTCCGCGAAGAGGCCGGCAATACCACTCCGGCGCAGTCCGTCTTTATCCAGAACCTGAGTGGATTCGGAATTGTATTCTTTGGCCTGAGCATCACGTTTGCCTCCATTGACTGGACCATGTCGCTCTATCCTGAATGGTGGTCAACGGTCTGGGGCATGCTGTTCATGGTGGGCCAGGTTCTTACCACGTTCTGCTTCACCATCTGGCTTTTCACGCGGCTTTCCGCCGTAGAGCCGGTTTCGCGCATTTTTAAAATTGAGTACCTGCATGACTTTGGCAAATTGATGTTTGCCTTTGTCGTGCTCTGGGCTTATCTCTCATTCTCGCAGTGGATCATTATGTGGTCCGGCAACCTGCTTTCAGAGATTCGCTGGTACGTAATGCGGCTGCAAAACGGCTGGCAATATTTCGGGACGATCCTGATCTTCGTGCACTTTGTGTTTCCGTTTGCGCTGCTGCTTTCCCGCAATACCAAGCGCAGCCGGAATCGTATTGTGGCCATCTGTTTCCTGGTTCTTTTTATGCGCATGGTCGATCTGTTTTGGCTGACGGCTCCGAATTTTTATCCCGGAGGCGTGACGGGTGGCCTGGAAAAATTCCACCTACTGGATGCGGCCATGTATGTGATCTGTCCCATCGCCATGGGTGGAATCTGGCTGTTCTTCTTTTACCAGCGGTTGAGCCAGCGTTCGCTTATGCCGGTAAATGATCCTGAGTTTGCGGAAATGCTGGAAGCGAAACACCATGGATAAAGATAAATTCGAAACTCAATCCGGCGGCCATGTAAAGCAGGGTCACGACGAGAGCGACGTAAGTGTTCGCGGCATCGTGTGGTCTGGCGTGTTCCTTGCCGTCAGCGGATTTCTTTCGTTTGTGATCGTGATTGGCATGATGTGGGGCATGGAATACGTAGAAAAGAACTATGTTGATCACAAGCTCACGCCCATGGAACAGCAAATGCTAACCGAGCGGGAAGCGCCGCGGGAAGGTCTGGGCAAGGAAATTCCAGACAAACAGGGCGAGATCAAGCCTGCGCCTGATTGGTACGGACGCGGCAAAATGGAAGACCATCTGCGCCGCACATTTAAAGACACTTCTCCGCTTTTGCAATACGACGACGAGCACGATATGGGCACCTTCCTTCATTCAGAAGAAAAGTGGCTTGCGAGCACCGGTAAGTCTTCTGACGGCAGCATTCATATTCCCGTCAGCCACGCCATGGAGATACTGGCGCAGCGCGGCTTGCCGCAGGTAAACGGACCATTTCAGCCATCGAATGTGGGAGCAGTCAGCGCGGCGTATCCATCCGGCGCTGCTGGCGATGGCAGCCAGACAACGCGTACTCCCGCAGGAGGCACCAGTAAGTGAAGTTCAGCAGCACAATTCGAAACGTGACGATTGCCGCAATGCTGGCAGTCTGCACGTCAGCTCCAGGATGGGCCCAGGCCGCGCCTAAGCTGCAACCCGGCGATGCCGTGGCCAATCAAAAGCCATCGATCTTGGACCAGGTAGGGCTCGATCAGCGCTTGAATCAGCAGGTTCCCTTGAACCTGACTTTCAATGACGAAACCGGCCAGGCTGTACAGCTGCAGCAATATTTTGGAGCGAAGCCGGTGATCCTGATCATGGTTTATTATCAGTGCCCCATGCTATGCACGCAGGTGCTCACTGGATTTACCGGATCTCTGAACGGAATTGTGCGTTTCAATGTTGGGCGCGACTTTAACGTGGTAACGGTAAGCATTGATCCGCGTGATGCGCCTGCGGATGCAGCCAAAGCCAAGAAAACTTATCTGCAGCGCTATCGCCGCGCGGGAGCGGCTGAAGGCTGGCATTTTCTTACCGGCAAAAAAGACCAGATTGATGCACTGGCCCAGGCCGTGGGTTTCCGCTATGCATGGGACCCGCAGATCCAGCAATATGCGCACGCCAGCGGCATTATGCTGCTCACGCCGGATGGGCGTGTGGCGCAGTATTATTACGGAATTGAGTATGCCCCGCGCGACATACAGCTGGGGCTGATTGAAGCGTCAAAGGGAAAAATTGGCAGCGTGGTGGACCAGGTATTGCTTTACTGTTATCACTACGATCCGACGCAGGGTAAATACGGTGTTGCTATTTTCAATGTTTTGCGTCTGAGTGCGCTTGCCACTGTATTGATGGTGGGCGGTTTTATGGTAATTATGTTTCGCCGGGATTCGCTTGCTGCCCAGAAGGGCCGCATAACCAGGACAGCCGAATAGATGCATTTGAACTTTCCCATTTTTCCGGACCAGGCCTCGAGCATGGCGCAGCAGGTGGATTACCTCTACCTGTTCCTGGTGTTGATCACCACATTCTTCTCGCTGCTCATTGCCATTCTCATTCTCTTTTTTGCCATCAAATACCGGCGCACTCCGGAACGGCAGGCCGAGCAGATTCACGGCTCAACTCTGCTGGAAATTGTCTGGACCGTGATTCCGCTGGGAATTTCGATGGTCATTTTTGTCTGGGGCGCGCTCATTTATTACCACATGGAGCGTGCGCCGCAGAACCCGCTGGAGATTTACGGTGTAGCCAAACAATGGATGTGGAAGTTCCAGCACCCCAACGGACAGCGTGAGATCAACGCTCTGCACGTGCCCATCGGGCGCGATGTGAAAGTCACCATGATTTCGCAGGACGTGATTCACAGCTTCTTTGTTCCGGCCTTTCGCGTGAAACAAGATGTGCTGCCGAACCGCTACGTCTTTACCTGGTTCAAGGCCACGGTCCCCGGCACTTATCATCTTTTCTGCTCGCAATATTGCGGCACAAAACATTCAGGCATGGTGGGCGAGGTTGTCGCCATGACTCCGGAAGATTACGCCGCATGGCTGGCCAGCGGCAAAGCTGAAGGCTCGCTCGCATCACTGGGTGAAAAAGCCTTCCAGCAATATGGCTGTACCACTTGCCATCGCCCAGACTCAGGCGCGCGGGGCCCGAATCTTGAAGGCTTGTATGGCCGTCCAGTTCGGTTGACTGACAATCGCGTGATACTGGCGGACGATAACTATATTCGCGAATCGATTCTGGAGCCGAACGCCAAAGTGGTTTCCGGCTTTCAGTCCATCATGCCCACGTTCCGCGGCGTGGTGAGCGAAGATGAGATCATCGCGATTACCGAATACATCAAGCATCTGGCGCCGCAGGAAGCGAATCCACTGAACAACCGCTCCACGCCAACACAGATTCGTGACAGCGAAGTGCCAAACATTCAGCAACAGGGCATTCAGCAGAATCAGCAAACGCAA
>DASZMF010000595.1:0-6204 GCA_035552035.1 Candidatus Angelobacter sp. | reverse complement strand
CGATAGAGAAGTTTGATCCGTAGAGCACCGCGCCTTTGCGCTCAGCCACCAGTTCGCGGACTTTCTCAATGTGCTGGTACCAGCCCGTGGTGCCCACGACCATGGGAATTCCGGATTCCACGCAACGAATAATATTGGCGATGACGGCGTGCGGCGTGGTGAAGTCGATGACGGTGTCAATTTCCTTGAGTGTGGCCGGCGTGAGCGCGCGGCCATCCTGATTTTCCTGGCTGGCCAGCGAGCGCACTTCATGCTGCCGCTCTTTGGCGATCTCTGCCACCAATGCGCCGGTTTTGCCGCGCCCAAGCACAAGAATCTTCACGCGAACACCTCTCTCAAGCGAACACTTCTTTTAAGTTTCAAGCGAACCATTTTTCAAGCGACATCGCTTTAAGCAAATACCTCTGGATCCAACTGCGAGAAAAACGTGCGGTGCAGGCGCGCAACCACGTCCGGCACGGCGTCCTCGTCAATGACAAAACTGATATTAATTTCTGACGCGCCCTGGGAAATCATGTGTATGTTGGCGTCAGGAATAGCGCTGAAAACTTTGGCGGCGATCCCCGGCGTGCTCTTGATGTTTTCTCCCACCAGGCAAACGATGGCTTTGCGGCCTTCATACTTCACGTCGGCCAGTTTGGCCAGATCGGCGGCGATGGCCGCGATGGATTCATTGGAATCCACCGTCACGGAAACGCTGACCTCTGAGGTGGAAACCATGTCCACGGGACAGCGATGGTTGGCGAAAACTTCAAAAATGCTTTTGAGAAAGCCGTGCGCCATGAGCATGCGCGTGGCGACCACATCGACCACGGTGATGCGCTTTTTGGCGGCGATGGCTTTGAAAATATTTTTGCTCTTGGGAGCGGTGGCGGTAATGCGCGTGCCTTCGTTTTTCGGGTTACGCGAATTCAGAATCAGCACGGGAATATTTTTCTGGATCGCTGGCAGCAGCGTGGCCGGATGCAGAACTTTTGCGCCGAAGTAAGCCAGCTCGGCGGCTTCTTCAAAGCTGATGTTTTTGATGCGTTTGGCATCCGGGCAAAGGTTGGGGTCGGTGGTCATCATGCCGTCCACGTCTGTCCAGATTTCAATACGCTCGGCGCGCAGGCCTGCGCCCACAATGGCGGCGCTGAAATCCGATCCGCCACGGCCCAGCGTGGTGGGGATGCCCTGCGGCGTTGAGCCGATAAAACCGCCCATTACCGGAACGCGCTGCTGGTCCAGCAGAGGCTTTACAACTTCCTTCAGGCGCTCGTCTGTCTCTTCAAATTGTGGAACGGCCTTGCCGAAGTTTGAGTCGGTGACAATGCACTTGCGCGAGTCCACGCGCGCGGCTTGAATGTTGCGCTGCGAGAAGGCGGCGGCGGCAATTTTGGAAGAGACGTGCTCGCCGAAGCCGGAGATAGTGTCGGTGGTCCGGAGCGTAAGTTCGCCTACGGCCACAACGCCGCGCAGCAATTCGTCCAGGCCGTCGAAGTCGGCTTTTAGTTCAGGCGCAATCTGCTCAAAAGCTTTCGCGCTCAGCAGATCTGTGGCGCAGTTGTAATGGCGCTCCCGCGCGGCCAAGGAAAGCTCCAGAGCTTTTTCGCGATTGCCCGCGCCAGCAGCGGCGGCCATGGCCAGAAGCTGGTCAGTAATTTTGGCCAGCGCGCTTACGACGACCACGGGGCGTTCGTGCAGGCGATCGCGCACGATGGCGGCCACGCGGTCAATGGCTTCAGCATCTTGGACGGAGGTGCCGCCGAATTTCATTACGATCATGCGAGCACTCCGGAAAAAATCCACCACGGAGACAACCACCCCACCGAGCCAACAGCGCGCTCGTCGGGGACCCAGGACACGGAGGCACGGAGAAGAACGAGATTGGCTGCACAGGGGCTAAAGCCCAAGTTTTTTTCGCGCTTGTTGGCACGAGTAAACTCGTGCCCTGACACTTGTCTCATATGATCCGGGATGGTTGTATGTTCTGGAATGCCCATATGTTCTGGAATGCTTATATGCGCAGGAATGGTTGTTATGCGATCTTCCATTAACGTATGTATCCCTGGGCTTTGAGCAGTTCGCCGTTCAGCACGGCTGCACCGGCTGCTCCGCGGATGGTGTTGTGCGAGAGCACGGTAAATTTCCAGTCGAAGATATTGCAGGGACGCAGGCGGCCTACGACGGCGCTCATGCCTTTGCCGCGGTCGCGGTCCAGGCGCGGCTGCGGGCGGTCTGGAGCGGTCTCATAAATAATAGGCTGCTCGGGCGCTGTAGGGAGCTGGAGTTTTTGGGGCAGGCAGCGGAAATCATTCCATGCCGCAATAATCTCTTCCGCTCCGGCTGGTTTCTTCAATTTAATGGAGACGGATTCGGTGTGGCCATCTTCCACGGCCACGCGGTTGCAGTGCGCGCTGAGGGTTAGATCGGCGGGCGTGACGTGCGATCCGCTGAAGGAGCCCAGCAGCTTGCGCGACTCGGCTTCCATCTTGTCTTCTTCCTTGGCGATGTAGGGGATCACGTTGCCCAGAATGTCCATGGACGGCACGCCGGGATAGCCCGCGCCACTGATGGCCTGCATGGTGACAACAAAAATTTTATCGATGCCAAAGCGGCGATGGAGCGGAGCCAGGGCCAGCACCAATCCAATGGCGGAGCAGTTGGGATTGGTCACCATGAAGCCGCCATTCGTCTCGTACCAGCTTTGCGTCATGATCAGCGGCAGGTGGTCGCCGTTGACCTCAGGAATAATCAGCGGGACATCTTCGGCCATGCGGAAGGCGCTGGAGTTGGAAACCACGGCGTGTCCGGCGGCGGCAAAGAGCGGCTCAATATGCTGCGCGGCTGTGGTGTCCAGGGCGGCAAAGACAAGCTTGGGCGTGGTGTGGTCCGGCGCCGCGGGAGAGACCTTCATGGTCGCGATCCGGGCGGGCATGGCCGTGGCCAGGTTCCACTTGGCAGCGTCAGAATAAAGTTTTCCCGCTGAGCGATCAGAAGCAGCGAGCCAGGTTATTTCAAACCACGGGTGCTCGTCGAGCAACTGGATAAAGCGTTGCCCCACGGTCCCGGTAGCGCCGAGAATGCCGACTGGAATTTTGTTGGTCATGTGATTTGTGGACTAAAAATAGATTTTAGCATTGGGCAGGAGCACTCAGCACTCAGCACTCAGCCCTTCAGCGGTATGGTGGTCATGAAAAAACCTTTGAAACACAGAGGAAAGGAGTAAGCAGAGGAGTTATTTATATCGTATTTCAGGTTCTTTGGTTCGTATGGGCGCAAGCATTGGACAGGAGTTGTCAGCAGGCAGCGTTTGGCATTCGGTGTTAGCGTTCAGCCGTCAGCCGTCAGCCGTCAGCATTCAGTCCTTGAGCAGTATGGTTGTAATTTCAAAAACCTTTGAAACACGGGAGTGACTAAGGTTGCAGAGGATCAAGATATCCAATACAGCGGGCTTTTTTAGTCTTTGGCCGTGCCATTTGCCGGGCATAAGTGTGAGAGAATCTGTGGCCACGTTTTGTTTTTCCGGGCATTCGCAGATTTTAACCAGGCAATGGGCTGTACTGCATGGAGATAGCGCATGAGCAAGATCTGGTTCTGGTTGTTTTTTTGTTTAAGCATGAGCAGTTTTGTCCGCGCCGCTGACGCCAAACTGGTGCTGGTGGGAACGCCTTCCATCGTAGTTAATCCGCTGTGCAATCCAGATGGAACGGCGACTGTCAGGATCAAGATCCGCAATCAGGGAGACGCCAAGACAGCTGCGATTCCCCTGTATCTCTCCTTAACGGACATTACCAGCAATCCTGTGGGGAAGCGCTCAAATGGAACGCTGCTGGCCACACCTGTGAATGGCCCCAATGACGACCAGCCTTCAACCAGGAAAATGCTTGGGCCGGGCGAGGAGCTGTGGATCAAGATTGACGGCACCGCACTGAACGAGCCGGGAGAATGGGAAGCCACGCTGCAGAATGAAAACGTTGACGTGGGCAAAATCAGAATCATCAGGAACGAACTGCCGTTGCCCATCAGCATGGACATCTCAACCCCAGACGCGCCCGAACTTACTTTTGTGCGAGACCGGCCCGCGTCATTCCGGCTTAAAAATGACGGTTCCACCGACTACCTGGTGACGTGGGAATACATTGTGGATGGGCACTCACTGCGGCCAACGGACGATCAATCTGACATGCCCTGGTGGGCCTGGGTCAACTGCACCCTGGGAGATAAATGCGTGACGCGGAAGGTTGCAGCTTCACCGGTATTGATACCACGCAACGGCGTTACATCCATTGAGTTTCCCGTGCCTAGAAGCTGGTTTGGCGGCCGCTTTGTGGGGCTGTTTAAAGATAGCGTCCAGGATGGCCGGCTGGTGCTCAGCCGGGTGGATACTACCTGTAAATCGATTGTCTCCACAAAAATCTTCAACGTGAAGACCCACATGGCCACGAATTACGGCAATGGCCGTGAGCTCTGGTCGGACGTCGTGATTTTCTTTGTCCTTCTGATGGGCGGCATCTGTTCTCTCACGCTGAACTTTGCCCTGCCTAACCAGATGCGCCGGCAAAAATTGAAAGAGAAACTAGGCGCGCTGGGGCGGCAGGTCTCCGGCCTTTCCACGGAGCTGGCTTCACGCCTGCGGGTATTTGCCGGGCTGGAGCAGCGATTGCTGGGCGACCGACTGAGAAACCTGACCTGGAACAATCCTGACTTTACAACTGAAATGCAAAACATTGAGCTGGCCTCCACCCAGCTGGATAAGCGCATACAACTGCTGGACCGGATGGGATCGACCCGGTCCAGTTTTGAGAACCTGAGCTCCCTGGGGCTTCCGCCAACGGTGATTGTTGGCATAGAAGCTCTCTTTATCAAAGTGGGAGATACGGTAAAAAAACCGATATTGAGCGATACGGAAATTCAAGCGGCGCAGGCACAGATCCAGAACATACAGGACCAGATGGACAGCGTTGGGAGGTCAAATGGCGCATGGGTGTCAGGCATGCAGCAGCGGGTAGCCGACTGGAAGGCAGATTTTGACGCCACCAATGGAGTGATTGGGAAAACGACTACGTGGAAAAGGATGCAGCCAAACCTTAGGAGCGCGGAGAGCCGGTTGACTCCTGTTGCGGCGGCGGCAAAGGTCGATGAGAAAGACTATCTTACGGTGGACCGCGCCCTGTTCAAAATGGAGCTGAGCGCAGAGTACGTCCGGCTGGTGGATGCCTTGCCGCAAACGGACCCGCTCTGGTTGAGCATCCAGCCACATGAAGCAGATTTGATCAAAGCACTCCAACTTGACAGTTGGACGAGCCTGGATAAAGCGCGCTGCCTACTGGCGCAGATGCGGCAAGGCCAATTCGCGGTGGATGTTTCCAATGCAGTGACCGCCAAAAAGGTGCAGGTCAAGTTTGACCGGGTGCTGATCCGCCAATTTGAGCCATGCGAATTCTGGATGGAATTTCCGTCAGAGCTCGACAACGCGAGCGCCCGCTCTGAATGGACCTGCAGATGGGAATTCACCAATAAAGACGAGCTGACCCTGCATGAAGAAGGCTGGCAGGTGACCCACTACTTCCAAAAACCGGAAGAGTACGGCTTGAAAGTGACGATCATCAAGAACGCAGACCGGACCACAGTGGCGGTTGACCCGTCAGCGGTGCCACCCATCAAAGTGCAGGAAGAGAAGCGCCGGCGGTGGCTCAACGTGATTGGCGCACTCTTCAGATTTGATTTGACAGCTGCACGGGAGGAGTGGAAAAAGAGCAGGACGGGGGCCATTCGCGTGCTGGAATTGCTCTGGTTGATTCTTACCATGATCCTGGCTTTGATTGGAATGATTGAAGGCGCCAAAGAACAGATATTGAAGCTGGATATTGTGCCCGCGATGATCGCAATCTTTCTGGTTGGGTTTGGAGCGGACCAGATCAAGAACTTATTGACCAAGAAACCGAGCTGAATGAGAGCAGTCAGTGGTCAGCATTCAGTCTTTGAGCAGCGTGGTGGTTAGAAGAGAAAAATCTTTGAAACACAGAGGAAGAGAGGTAGCAGAGGTTTTCTGAATTGGGCAGGAGCCATCAGCAGTCAGCATTTAGTCCCGGAAACGGCATGGTTGTAATTTTAAAAACTTTTGAAACACAGAGGAAAGGAGTAAGCAGAGGAAGCAAGATTATTCAATTCCTCCGCTGCCTCTGTTCCTCTGTGTTTCAGCTTTTCTCAGAGCTAACACGC
>DASZMF010000594.1:0-2494 GCA_035552035.1 Candidatus Angelobacter sp. | reverse complement strand
CAGTACGTACCAAAATGACTTCGTAATCCATTCAATGCAATCAGGACTAGGTGCGAAATCAGCCGCACAGATCTGCAACAAAGTGAATTCATGGCACATCACATCCTAAGAAAGAGAGGCGAAAAATGATGCTTGCTCTCAATGTTGTTACCACTCTTTGTATTGGCCTTTTGATAGGAACTGAATTTGCCGTTTCCGCTTTTATCAATCCCATTCTGCGTAAGCTCGATTCCCGTGCCCAGGCCAGCGCAATCCGCCTGTTTGCCAAAAGACTCGGCACGGCCATGCCTTTCTGGTATGCCGCCAGCTTGTTGCTGCTGATTGGCCAGGCCATTCTCCGCCGGCAGCAGTCTGGCGACGCACTGCTCATTGCCGCCTGCGCCATCTGGGCCGCAGTGATCGTTCATACCCTCCTCGTTCTTGTGCCCATCAATAATCGGATGATGAAATTGGATTCCGACGCGCTTTCCGCTGAAGAGCAGCGCGCACACACCAAGTGGGACAACCTACACCATCTCCGCGTCGCAGCGCTCGTGGCAGCAATGGTTTGCTGCCTCGTGGCCATTGGCATGTGAGCTTGCGCTCATCGCGTTTCCGCACCGGCGACAATCAATAATCCACGCGGCTTTGCGCGGCGGCGCTCATAGGGCAGCATTTTTGTGGCATAAAGCACTTGCGGAATTGATCGCGCTTTGGTTGGATCATCTCTATGCCTGGCAAAAACATCCTTGCCCTTCTGCAGGGCGGAGATCGGCGGACGATTGGCCGCTCCAACCAAATCGTTGCACTGGTCTCCACGGACACAAGCCTGTTTCCAGAACTGATCCAATATCTGTGGTCAGAAGATGCAAGCATCTGTATGCGCGCCGCCGACGCCACAGAAAAAGTTACGCGCAAAATGCCTGCGCTTCTTCAGTCTTATAAAAAAGAGCTGCTCGGCCTCATGGCGGAAACCGCGCAGCAGGAATTGCGCTGGCACCTTGCCGCCATGGCTCCGCGGCTCCGGATGAACGCCAAAGAACGGCAGCGCGCTGCAACTTTGCTTATCCGTTATCTGGAAGACCGCAGTTCCATCGTCAAGACTTTCGCGCTTCAGGGTCTGGCTGAATTAGCGCAAATTGACAGCGATCTTCAGGCGACGGTGTCAGAGATTCTGCATACCGCGCTCAAGAGCGGCACTCCAGCGATGAAAGCCCGCAGCCGAAAGCTGTTGGTCCAGCTACAGGAAAAATAAGCGCCTGGACTCATCATGTTGTAAAAGATCGCATGCTTCCCTGCCGCCTGGGCGGCTCTTTTTCTGGATCAGCGTTCATCCGCGTTCATCCGCAGTAAGATCCCGCTCTTAAATCCTCGACTATCCGGGCTGCATCCTTCAATACGCTTTTGCCTTTCCCGATTACCCGATCACGCGCGACCTGTCCCGGCTCGCCATGGATCACCCGATCTGCTGGTTCTCCCGCTCTTCTTCAAAATCCACCCGGCCAACATTGCTCAACGCCAGTTGCAGGTAATACCCCAATATCGACGCCTGCTTCTGCTCCAGCTTTCCGTCCACCACTGCCTGCGCTCCCTTGGCGATAGCCGCCTGTATCGCGTTCGCATCTCCCAGGCTCGGCAGCTTAATCTTCTCCGGACGCGCCTCTTCCAGAATCATGTGCATATGGCAATACTTCTTGCCCCGCACCCTCGGCGCGCGACACCCCGTCCCGTTCGCCTTCTCAAACTGGCATCGCGGCGCGCGATGCGCCCGCTCCATATTCGTCTTCATCCGGTCAAATATCTTCTGGTTCACCTCGTCAAACGCCAGCGCTTTCTCCTGCAACCTGGGGTCTTGTTCCACACATTCCCGGTACGCCGTAAAACACTCGCCCAGGTGTTTCAGCAACTGCCCCGCCCGCGTCGCCGGCCAGGCCTTCCGCTGCCGCTCCTGCTCTTCCCCCAAACGACGCGCATCGCGTATCCGTAGCACCGCTTCCCGCTCATCATGCGTCTTCGCCTGATACCACAAATCGCTCTCTTCCTGGATAAAACCCACGGCATTTTCACCCTCCCTGAACCCAAAATGATCGTTCAGATGGTGTATCGACCTCGTCTTCTCATTTGCCATTGCCTTTCGTCCTTTCCCGTTGCGTCTCGTTTTTGGGGCCTGCGCACGACTCGTTTGCGTAGCCTTCCGCCGCCAAATCACACCGAATCACATTCGAATCGGCTCCAAATCACACTAGTTCCGGTAGGTTCTCCGATCACCCGATGACCCGATTTCCCGATCACCCGATCTTCTAACCCCACCCCCCTTAAGGACTTTTGTTGCAAACAAAAGGCGAACCACCATTCAACAGCCTTATGACAGCCTTGTCGACCCCTTTTTCTTGCCTCATTTCGCCCTCGAATCGCGTTTTATCTCTCTATCTGGAGATATTGCATATTTTTTCTTGACGAATGCAATACGAAACAGGCATGATCATAACGAAAATCGGAATCGAAAGTAAAGCGA
>DASZMF010000593.1:0-2087 GCA_035552035.1 Candidatus Angelobacter sp. | reverse complement strand
AAAAGACAGCAGGCTCCTAGCTGCAGGAAAGGATTTTGGCAGAGTTGTTGTCTGGAACCTGCCAGACCATAAATTTCTATGCGCGATTGATACGGGACAAGGAATCGTCCGTGCCGTGGGACTCTCTTCCGATGGTCAGTTGATGGCCACGGGAGGAGAGGGTGATCGATTTAGCGTAAAACTCTGGCACCTGCCTGACTGCGCCCTGGTGCGGAGCTACCATTATTTCAACGGATACGCACACACTCTGGCGTTCGGCCCGGACGGAAAATGGATTGTCGCTTCAGACAATGCATCTGCCACACATGTACTGGACTCAACTGCTGATAAGCAACTGCTGGAATTAAAAAACCAGTTCGCCTCAATCCTGGCACCAACAGGGGATATGTTGATGACGGTGGACAAAGCCAACTTTCATTTCTGGGCCACGTCAGACTGGAAGGAAAAACGCACTTTTTCCCGGTCACCGGAATATGCGTTTCCACTTGCACTCAATCCTGATTCTGACAGCTTCCTTATTACTGCATCTGGCAGCTTCAAACTGCTCCGGCTCAGCACCGGTGAATTACTGCAGAACGCCCCCCTTCCAGAACTGCCCAAGTTCAATCTTGCGGACGGAGGATTCGCCGCCTTCGGCGGAAACAATACTATCTTTGGCCACAGCGATGATCGACTGTGGATGTGGGACACGGGGAAAGCTCAAACTTGTATCTCAGAGTTGATGTACAGCGAAAGTGGGGCGCTCAGTTCGGACGGAGCTTTACTGGCTGGGGCGAAAGATAATTCCGTTTTTGCGAAAGAGCGATCTGGGGACGGAGTATGGATTTGGGATACGAGCAAGCTAAGAGCAAAGTGTTTTGGCACCAAAGAATAATGAACTGACCTTATGCAATGTGGCAATACTCTAAAGAATTTACCACTTGACAAAGCCGCATTTTTTCGCTTATTATACGCTTGTAGGAAGACCGAGAGCGGCGTCGGTGGGGAAGCCCAGAAAGGCCTGCAACCGTTAGAAATTGGTCAGCACGTGGCCTTTCGTCCTGTGCTGCGCTGGTTCTTCCGCCCTCGCCTTTGTTTTTAAAGGAGGCAGAGGTTGCGGGGAGAAGTGTATCTATAGCGGCTTCGCCGCTAGCCATTGGCACTTAGCCATTAGCCTTTGGTAGAACCGACAACAAAAATTTACAGCAACCAGGAGCCACCCATTGGGTGGCTTTTTTCATTTGGGAGAAAAACATGACTCGAGAAGAGATTATCCACGCAATCCAGGAAACGGCAAACAAGCTTGGGCATACGCCTAGCCAGGCGGAATTGGCCCGGCATTCAACAGTAACGCGCAGGCAGGTGCGCACGGTGTTTGGCACATATATGCAGGCCCTGCGCGCGTGCAAGCTGCTGAAACGCGGTCCGGGAAAACGAGTGGAGATGAAGCCGCTGTTTGAAGACTGGGCGGAGATTGTGCGGTCACTACGGCGCATGCCGACGGTGCTGGAGTATGAGCAATACAGCAAGTACAGTGTGAGTCCGCTGCGGACGCGATTCAATATATGGGGCAATGTGGCGGAAGGGTTGCGGCAGTATGCGCAGGAACAGGATTGGGCCCAGGAGTGGGCTGATGTGCTGGAGATTATTGCGGCCAGGAATGATGACGGGGCCGGCCAGAAGAATGTTGCCGTGACCGGCCTGGTACACACGGGCGGCCACAAGAGAATGCTGGACCGGCCGGTTTATGGGCCTCCGGCACGACGTGAGCCGCTGGCCTATGGGCCGGTGAATGAAGCCGGAGTGGTGTTTCTGTTTGGCGCGCTGGCGGAGCGGCTGGGATTTATTGTGACACGGCTGCAGACGGAGTTTCCGGATTGCGAGGCGATGTGGGAGGTGGAAGAAAACCGGTGGCAGCGGGTGCTGATTGAATTTGAATACGAAAGCCGGAATTTTTTACGGCACATGCACGAGGCAAGCGGATGCGACATGATTGTGTGCTGGGAGCACAATTGGAAGGAGTGTCCGCTGGTGGTGGTGGAATTGAAGAAGCATTACCATTTGAAGGAAGGCGTGGGAGCGCCGGAGCGGAAGAAAGCTTTGGAGGC
>DASZMF010000592.1:0-9150 GCA_035552035.1 Candidatus Angelobacter sp. | reverse complement strand
ATGAACACGGATAATACGGATTGGGAAGATAGCAAAACAAAAAAGTCTTACCCCAGATTTGCGCGGATGAACGCGGATTTTTAAAAATCAAATTTCACCACTGAATCTGGAGAAAGCCAAAACCCAGCCGCGAATTTACGCGAATATACACGAATACAACAGTTTCATTTCGTTCTGTTTCCCTCCGTATCTTTAGATTCTGCTTGTTCGTCCTTTTTTAAGAGAGCCTTGGCAATAAACCTACACTCAATTAATTCGCGTTTTTTCGTGTTGATTCGCGGCTAATATTTTGAAATGCGACTGCACATTGGCACATCGGGCTGGTCATACGCGAGTTGGAAGCCGGCGTTTTTTCCGGAGAAGCTGCCGTCGAAGCGGTTTCTTGAATTTTATGGCACGCGGCTGAATGCGGTGGAATTGAATGCCACGTTTCGCCGGATGCCCACGCCGAGCGCTATCGCGGGCTGGCTAGGAGCGGTGCCGGCGGATTTCTGTTTTGCCGCGAAGGTGCACCAATCGATCACGCATTTTAAGAGGCTGAAAGAGGCAGAGGATTCCATGCGCTTCTTTCTGCAGAGCATGGAGCCGATGCGGGCGTCGGGCAAGCTGGGGCCAATTCTGATCCAGACGCCGCCGAACTTGAAAGCGGACGTGGATTTGCTCAGAACGTTTGCGCTGTGCCTGCCGCAGGTGTACCGGTTTGCCTTTGAGTTCAGGCATGAGAGCTGGTTTACCGATGCAGTGTATGAAATTTTGAGATCGAAGAATGCCGCGCTGTGCTGGGCGGAGAGCGAGAAGATTGTTGTCCCAAAAGTTGTTACGGCGGATTTTGTGTATTACCGGTTTCGCGAACCGGAGTACAGCCAGCCCAACCTGGCGCAGATGGCGGAAGAACTGAAGACGCAAAGCGCAGAGCGCGATGTGTTTGCATTCTTTAAACACGAGGAGCAGCCGGAGAGTGCGTTGAATGCCGTGACTGCGGCGCGGCTGAATGGGATTGAAGAGAAGCCGTTTGTTATGCCGGAGAAGAAGGTGCGGGCGAAGAAGGGCATGGAGTGATGACGGTACAAGTGATTACAAACCCATTTTCACCGCGGAGGCGCGGAGACGCGGAGAAGAAGAAGCAGTTTTTATAGATTTAAATTGAATATTTGCTTTGTATTCGCTATAGTGGTTTCAGGCGAGCAAAGCCTAAATGCATCGCAACGGAGAACCTGCCGTTGCGTTTTGTCTTTTAGGGAAAGTTGCGACCCTCTGCCGATGCTTTTTAGAGATTAAGTGAATGACTGTCGTGGCTCTGGTTTTTTATCCTGCTGATTTCAGGTGGGATTGACGCCAAAGCATCCGCGATAAGAGGAGTTTTACGACCTCTCAGCCGATGTTTGCACGATCTTGGGTCGTATTGGGTGCCCTTGGGTTGAATTGGGTCAAACCCGGGGGAGGGGGTAGGTAGGTTGACTGAAGGTATCGGCAGAGGGCCGCAAGCTTGCCTTTTGAGATCGGGTGATCTGGTGATCGGGACATCGGGTGATCGGAAAAGCAAAACCTATATTCACCGCGGAGGCGCGGAGAAAGGCAAAACCTTACCACGGATGAACACGGATAACACGGATTGGGGAGACGGGGAAAGGCAAAAGCTTTTTCCACTGACTAACCCTGATTGCACTGCTCAGGAAAAGGCCTAGCGGAACCTGCGGAGCTATTGGCTGGGGAGGGGGCAAGCAGGATACTGAGGGATGATGAGGTCTGATAACAAGCGCGTGGAGAAAAGCCGCCCCAATTCGGTTCGGGAGCCTGCGGTGAAGGGTTTTCTAGCTTACCTGCGGGTTGAGAAAGGGCTGGCCGTGCTGACGGTGGAGGCATACGAGTCAGACCTGGTGCAGTTTACGGAGTTTTTGCAGGCGCGTCGACGCGGGCTGATGGATGCGAGGCGGGAAGATGTGCGCGGATTCTTGACTGAGTTGTTTGCCAACGGCGTGAAAGACCGGTCGGTGGCGCGCAAGCTTTCTGCGTTGCGGCATTTTTATAAATATCTGCTGCTGGACCGGATGATCAAACACGATCCCACGCTGGAGATTGATTCACCGAAGCAGTGGAAGGTGCTGCCGAAGTCGCTGGCCAAGGCGGAGATTGATTCCATGCTGGACGAGGCCGGGAAGGCCGGTGATGCAAAACTTTCTGCGGCGCTGGCGCAGCGCGACCAGGCGATGATTGAGGTGCTATATGCGGGCGGGTTGCGGGTTTCTGAGATTGTGAATTTAAAGCAGGAAGACCTGAAGCTGGATATGGGCTATGCGCTGGTGCGGGGCAAGGGCGACAAGGAACGGATTGTGCCGATTGGAAAAGCCGCGCAGGAGCAGATTGGCTTGTATCTGAACGAAGGCCGCAAAGTTTTACTGAACGGAAAAAGTTCTCCGATGCTTTTTGTGCGCAGCGGCGGGAGCAAGCTGACGCGGCAGCGGGTGTGGCAGATGGTGAAAGAGGTTTCGGCTTCCGGTCGCCACGCGAGTCCGCACATGTTGCGCCACAGTTGCGCCACACACATGGTGGAGAACGGTGCTGACTTGCGCACGGTGCAGACGATCCTGGGGCACTCTGATATTTCCACGAGCCAGATTTATACGCATGTGGCGCTGGACAGGCTGAAGACGGTGCATCGCAATTTTCATCCACGGGGCAAGAAGAGGCCGGCGGAGAACAGGCCATGAAGACGGTAACAAAACACAAGAGCCAATTGAGTCCCGAGATCCAAAAAGGCATGAAGAAGTTTTTGGATTCTCTGGGCGGTGAGCGCAATGCCTCTGTGCATACGTATCGCGCGTATCACAACGAGCTCAAACGCTTTGCCGAATACATGGGCCCGGAGGCGCGCTGGAAAGAGATAGACCATCTGGCGATTCGCGGATATCTATCGCACCTGCATGGTTGTGGGTTGAGCAAGGTTTCAGTGGCGCGAGCGCTGGCCAGCTTGCGGTCAATGTATAAGTGGCTGGCCCGTGAAGGCGTGGTGCAGCAGAATCCGGCCAAGCTGGTATCAACGCCGAAGCTGCCAAAGAAGCTGCCGCGCGTCCCCACGATGGAAGAGATCAATGGTGTGTTGGACACGGATATGCCGGAAGAGGCACGGTTTCCGGAGCGTGATCGCGCGATTTTTGAGGTGCTCTATGGCTGCGGGCTGCGCAACTCAGAACTGGTGGGCATTGAGTTGGGCGATATTGAAGAGGCCAATGGCGTGATTCTGGTGCGGGGCAAAGGCAAGAAGCAGAGATATGTGCCGCTGGAAGGCGCGGCGGCGGAGGTGCTGATTGCTTATCGCGAGGCGAGGCAGAAATTGTTGAGCACGGCGGGCAAGAGCACGCGCCGGCTTTTTATTAATCAGCGCGGGGGGCCGCTTACCACGCGGAGTGTGGGGCGGATTGTGAAGCAGATAGCGATCGCCCGGGGCCTGCCGTCCGACATACATCCGCATACTTTGCGCCATGCTTTTGGAACGCACATGCTTACGGAAGGCGCCGACCTGCGGGCCATACAGGAACTACTAGGTCATGAGCGGCTTTCAACTACGCAGAAGTACACTCAGCTATCGATTACACACATAATGGATGTCTATGACCGCACGCATCCACGGGCCAAATAGAAGGTTAATCTTTAGTTACAGCCAGGTAGGCCTTAGATTCTAAAATCCGCTATTTTACTGTGGCATTCATATATGAAGATATGCGATCCTTCTTCTTCCCCAAAACCCAAGGAGTTCAAGGCATGCGTAAAGTTCTGTTGGTACTTGTACTTGTAGTAACCAGTGCACCGTTATTTGCCCAGATTGCCGGCGGCAAGATTCAAGATCATTCAACGGCAACTACAGAAGAGATCTTTGGGCCCGACGCTCCAACCCATGATCAAGTCATGACTCTTTTCGACCTGCTCCAGATACGTAAATCCATGGCGGTGATGATCGATGGAATGAAGCAGGCAATGAAGGAGGGCGCTGAGAAAAGTTTCCGGGAGCGCGTGCCCGATCCCAGCCCGAAACAATTGGAGGAATTGCGCGGCATGATTGACGATGCTATTGGTGAAATGCCGGTGAACGAACTTCTGGACGCCATGGTGCCGATCTACCGGCGGCACCTGACCAAATCTGATGTTGACGAGATGATACGGTTCTTTGCCGGGCCTGTGGGACAAAAGCTTCTGCGTGAGCAATCGCAGATGTTTCAGGAAGGCATGAGAGCGGGCATGGAAATCCAGGAAAAAAGGATGGACGAGATCAAGATTAAAGTTAGAGAGCGGGCGCAGAAGTTGATTGAGGCGAGCGAGGAGAAGGACGCTACGCCAAAGAAGTAAACAAGGTGCGCGAACTGAACCACGCAGCGGGTGCACAAAGTTTGCCGGCCAGGAAATGCCTTTATGCGACATGACCGGCGATCCGGTATGCCAATGTTAACGTCTCCCCCAAGGAGCCAGACTATGTTGAAAATTTCCAGTTTGCTGTTGATTTTGCTGGCCGTGGCGCCAGCGTTTGCCCAACAGAGCCTGGCCGAAGCAGCGGCCCAGACCAGAACCACGGCGGATGCGAAGAAGGCCGAGGCGGAGCCCACGCGCGAAGATATATTGAAGCTGTTCGATCTATTGCAGATCACCAAGACCATGGGCGCGGCGATGAGCGCCACGAAACAGCAGAGCGTCGAGATTACGGAGCAGATTATCCGCGACAAGATGCCCTATGCCACTCCGGAGCAGAAAAAAGAATTCAGGGAGATGGTGGAAGACGTAATGCGCCAGGCGCTGGGTGACGAGGCTGTAAAGGAAATGCTGGACGCCACGATTCCCGTATATCAGCGCCACCTGACGAAGTCTGACGTGGAGGCAATGGTGGCGTTTTACTCTTCGCCCGTCGGACAGAAAATCCTGCAGGTACAGCCAGCCATGGTGCAAGAAAGCATGACAGCCGCAGCCGACATACAGCAGAGAATCGCACGCTCCATGCTGCAAAAGATAGATGAACGCGCGGAGAAGATGGCGGAAGCGGACCGCGTGAAGAAGCCGTAGGCAGGCTACATGAAAATTCAAGATGGCAAGACTTACTCTGAACCATGCATATATTTGGCAACTATAGTTTCGGACTCATCTTTGTGGGTATTGCGGTGGTGCATTTTATCCGACGGCGTCCCAACGGCTTTTGGCTGTGGATCATTCTTATGGGCGGTGGGCTGGGTGCGCTGGTTTATATCTGCGTGGAAGTGTTGCCTGACCTGGGGTTGCTGCGGCATTCATTCCAGGTATTTTCCCATCGCAAGAGAATCACGCAGCTGGAAGTGATTGTGTTGGACAATCCTTCCGCCGGGAATTTTGAAGAGCTGGCGGACCTTCATCTGGAGCAGAAGAAATACGCCAAGGCCAAGGAATGCTATGACCGCGCTATTTCGTCACGGACAGACTCACCCGATCCTTTTTACCGGCGCGCCATTTGTGAACTGGAGCTGAACGAGGTTCCGGCTGCGGTGACTGACCTGGAACGCGTGGTGGGAAAAGACTCTAATTACGATTATCAGCGGGCCGCGGGGTTGCTGGCTTACGCGTGGGCACGCAACAACCAGGATGAACAGGCAGCAAAGCTGTTTGAGAAGATCACGCAGACCTCCACGCTTTCTGAAACGCAGTTCAATTACGCGCAGTTTCTGGCGGTAAAGGGCAAGCCGGCCGAGGCAAGGCAATGGGCACAACGCGTGATGAACAAGAAGGCGACCATGCCGCGTTATTTAAAGAGGCGGGAGCGCCCGTGGTTTCGGCGGGCTGCGGCGTTGCTGAAGCAGTTGCCTGCAGAGGCCGCGCAGTATGCGTAAGGGCAAAGCCCATTGCGTGCTCTTACAGGTTAAAATGATTTGAGTGGCCCTGTAGCTCAGATGGATAGAGCGACGGTTTCCTAAACCGCAGGTCGCAGGTTCGACTCCTGCCAGGGTCACCATACCGAAAGGTTTCTCTTGCGCAGAGTCACAGTCCAATTCGCAGCAGCGCTGGTGTTTTGTTTAGGCCCAACGCCAATCGCACTGGCACAGGCATCGCATTCTTTCCAGACAAGTTTGCCATCTGCGCCTGACGTTAAAGTAGTCAATCAAAACGGCACGAAGCGCGCCGCTGCGGGGAAGAGTTTGGCCACGCCGGGTGTCTCGGCTGCGCAGATTGTTATTGGAAACATATCGCCGGCACAGGACGCGGATGACGATACTGGAACAACCGTGCGAGCCGTGTTGTCAGGCTATTTTGACGATGTAAATCAGCGTGGCGGAATTTATGGCCGCCAGATTTCGCTGCGCTTTGCTGACTCCGGTGGGAATGATCCAGCAACAGCGAAAAATGCCAGACGCCTTGCAGCAGCGCCGGTCTTTGCCATGGTTGCTCCGTTTGCGCCGGGAGCGGAGAAGAGCCTGGCCGCGCTGGCGCATACGAGTAAGCTGCCGGTGGTGGGATTGATGGCGCTGTCTGTTCCGGCTGAACCTCTCAACCGGGAAGTGTTTTATCTGTTGCCGGGCTTTGAGCAGTTGGAGCAGGAGTTGGTACGGTTTGCTGCCGTGGAAGGCACGCGCACAACGGACAAAACAGCGGTAGTTGTGGCGGATGCCAAGCTGGAGACATCTGTATCGCCGGCGATGCAAGTTGTGTGGAAGGAGCTTGGCGAAGGCAAGGCGCGGGAATTTTCATTCTCGCCGACGAATGGTCCGCAGCTGATTCACGCGCTGCAAAGCCAGGGAATCGACACTGTGTTTTTTGTGGGCGATGGAGAGCAGGCCTCACAGTGGATACAGGCAGCCGATCACGCTGGATGGTCGCCAAAAACATTTGTGCTGGGCGCGCTGATGGATGAAAGCATTCTTTCCGCACCTGCGCGTTTTCAGGGCAGGATTTTTGCGGCGTATCCGGAGCTTCAGCCGGAGATGGGAGCGGTGGATGAGTTTGAAGATTTTCTGCAACGTCACCAGCTTTCACATGACCACAGGCTGATCCAGATTTCAGCGTATTGTTCGGCAAAAATTCTGGTAGATGCGCTGGCGCGTGCAGGCAAGAATCCTACACGCGAAAAGTTGATTCTGAACCTGGAGCAGTTGCGCAACTTTAAAACCGGCTTGTTGCCCAGCATTACATTTGGGCCGAACCGCCGCATTGGTTCTTTTAAGGCAGAGATTGTCTGCGCTGATCTGGTGTCACACTCTTTTCAGGCTGAATGCAGCAAGCCTCAGCAGCCAGCGCCGGAATAATTTTCACCGGAATAAATCTCAACGATCTCAGTTAGAAGTCTATGAGACCGTCAACGCAGGCGAGCCATTTATCGCCGACGCGATGTGCGTCAATGTGGTGCATGCCGGAAGCGTTCCAGGGGCTTCCGTCTGGAACCAGCACCGGTGACTCTGGAACTTCATGCTCTTTATATGTGGTTGCGGTTAGCTCGGTGATCTCAAACGCTCGCACCTGCTTACCGTATGTGGGAACGCAGTCCTGGGTGAAGCGGATGAGCCGGCCATCGTAAACAAGCACGCGGCCTCCGGGACGAGCAATGCTTTTGTTGCCGGAGATGATGGGGCTAGAAGGATGCAGAGTCCATGCAGATGCGGGATCATTGGCTGAGTACAAATTGAGCGAATCATGCTGGTGCGGTGTGGGACAGGTGTAAAGCCACCACTTCTTGTCGCGATAGAAGATAGAAGGGTCAGCATGCTTGCCGGGAACCAGGTCTTTTACGAGCGTCCATTGATCCGGGAAGCGCGTGGCACGATACAGGCGGACAGCTTCCGCGCCCAGGGTTTCTGGAATCATGTAAAAGTCGTTGTTCCACTGAAACACGTAAGGATAAGAAAGATGAAACGGCTCTTTGAGAACAATTTTCCGGTACTGCCAGGTGAGAGCGTCAGGGCTGGTGGCATGGCCAATTTCACCCAGGTTCGGCCCGTTATTCAGGACCTCAAAGAACATGTGCCAAAGATTGTCAACTTTGACCATGAACGGATCGGCCACAAAACGCGCGGAAACGTCAGTGATATGGGCCGCCGCAATCACGGGATTCGATACGCCGGGCGCAGAGCGGAGCCGCAGCGGAGAATCTCCGGTATAGATGGCAATGGACCAGTCCCAGGGGCGGCTGGCGTCTTTTGAGCGTTGTCCGATAGCGTTGGGATTGACTGTATCCATAAGAAGAAACAATTTTAAACCTTGGTTTAAGCAGCGGCGCAGCGGGTGGGATTTGTGGGTGAAAATTTTTAGAAAACTGTAAGTCTCTGATTCTCATCAGCTTGCGCCAAGGAGCCGGTCAGACAACGAATCTTAATGCAACAAATCCAGAGTTCCTGCGTTCAAACATACTGAAAGCATTGACTGGGAGCGCATGACATTTTGTGTCACCTGTGGAATAGAAATAAAGGTGAAACGAAGTCAAGCAAACTACCACTAATTATCAGTGACGGAAGTACTGGCCCAGCAGGGGCCATTACGTAAGAGCTAGTCCAGGAAATGCCGAAGGTTGCTTATGAGGCCGGAATGTAAGCCGCCCCCTCAAAATCTGAGAGCAACAGCCGGGAGGAAGATTGTGAAGATCTTAGACGCGTTGTTCGGATGCTGGCACAAGCAAATCAGCTTTCCTCAAACCAGCAAGCCAGGACAGCGCCGCATTAAGGCTGCCTTGCAAACAGGAACGTATGTGGTCTGTCTGGATTGCGGCACCGAGTTACCTTACGACTGGAAAAATATGCGCGTTCTCTCCCCCAATGAGAAGCCTGCATTTGCCCATACGCACGTAGAAGTTGAGGCAACGGCAACGGCTAGAACCTAAAGGGAGATGTTGGGTCATGAAAAAACAGTGGTGGTTCCGGGCAATTGAAGCAACAGGATTAGTGCTTGGTCATTTCTGGTACAACGCCACCGTTCCTTCCGTGGTGGCCAGAGTTCTTTCTTAAAGCGGTGACGAGCTGTGTGCAGCCTTGATTTCCGGGAGGCTGCCCGCGTAAGAAAGTTGGATCGATGACTTTTAGGCAGATCATCCGTGAGCGTTTTCAGTGAGTGTTTTTTGGCGATGGAAAAGCTTCCACCGCTGATGAAGCCACGGATGACGATTGATCGATCTCCAATATCTCAACCCACTCGCCCTTGATTCTTTTTATAAACACA
>DASZMF010000591.1:0-6250 GCA_035552035.1 Candidatus Angelobacter sp. | reverse complement strand
AAACTGGCGGCTGGGGCGGCATGACAAAACGCATCGCCACCAATTTTCCCGGTCAGCAATACACGCACATGTGGGCCCCGCTGGGAAATTTTAGTGACAATCCCATGGGCATTCATTGGACAGGCATTGTCTTCGGTCTCGGCTTCGTCCTGTCATTCGGCTATTGGACGACCGATTTTCTAGTCGTGCAGCGTGTTCTTACCGCGCGCGATCTGCGCTCCGCTCGCATGGCTCCCATAATCGGTGCGGCCTTCAAAATGATCGTCCCGCTCATTGTGATTGTTCCAGGCTTGCTCGCTCTCGCCGTCCTTCCGGAAAAGCTTGTTGGCGAATCACAGGCAGCCATTACCGGCGCGCACAGCTTTAACGAAGTGCTTCCATTGATGCTGGCGCGCTATTGCGGGCCAGGTCTTCTTGGACTGGGCATCACCGCCTTGATGGCCGGATTCATGTCCGGGATGGCAGGCAACGTCACCGCCTTCGCCACCGTATGGACTTATGACATTTACAAAGCGCTCATCCGCAAAGAAGCCAGCGATGCGCATTACGTGCTGATGGGCCGATGGTGCACGATTCTCGGAGTGCTGATCAGCATCGCCACCGCATATCTGGTCATGCAATTTCAGAGCATCATGGATTACGTCCAGGCTCTGTTCAGTTTTTTCATTGCACCGTTGTTCGGTACGGTGATTCTGGGAATGTTATGGAAACGAGCAACACCCGCGGGCGGATTCTGGGGACTGCTGGCCGGGACCGTTTCATCCATCGGCATGTGGCTAGCAGTCAAGCTGCATCCCGAGGCGCTCTCCTACATTGCATTCTCACGCAACGCAAAAGACATGGCAGAAAACATGTATCGCGGCCTGTGGTCCTGGCTCATCTGCGTGCTGGTAACCGTGGTGGTGAGTTATATGACTCAACCAAAACCGGTGGCGGAATTGAATGGACTCGTCTATGGCTGCACGGAATTACCCGCTGAAGGCGCACTTAAGCTGTATCAACGGCCAATTTTCTGGGCAGTGATTGTGGCTCTAGGTTTCATCGTGTTAAATCTGATTTTCTGGTAGGAGTGAAGAATGCACGCAGAAGGTCGAATCTCAATCTGGTTTTTTATCGGCACGCTGCTGCTGGCGTATGGAGTTCTGATTTTAGGTTCGGGAATCTATGAGTGGCTACACCCGTCAGTGTTGCAGGTCGTACTTGCCAATTTGCACGCCGCCATCTGGTGGGGCTCTTTGTTGCTGATTCTTGGGACTGTGTACTTTGTACGATTTTTCCCACGCAAAAATACAGACTCATAATTCTCAGGCTCTGAATGCCCAATGGTCTGCGGAATGATTTAATCCAGAGCGTGACTTTCCCAGTGCTTCAAAGAATTCAGACTCTCATCTGACCGAAAACGTATAGACAGTGGTAGACGTGTAATGTCCGCCCGGCTTCAACTCGGTTGAGGGAAAAGCAGGATGGTTCGGCGAATCAGGAAAGTGTTCAGTCTCCAGACAGAACGCATCTCTGCGCTGATAAACATGGTCGCCTTTGCCATGAATGCCATCCAGATAATTGCTGGTATAGAGCTGGATTCCCGGCTCGGTCGTCCACACCTCTAATACCCGGCCCGATGAAGGGTCAAACGCTTCAGCTGCGCGCACCAAAGTTTTGGCGTCCCCCGCTTTACGATCCACAATCCAGTTGTGATCATAGCCGTGCCCAATCACTAGTTGTGGATCGTTCTGGTTTATCCGCGCGCCAATAGTGTTTGCATGCGTGAAATCAAACGGCGTGCCTTGCACGCTGCGTATTTCGCCCGTAGGTATCAGTGTGGTGTCAACCGGCGTAAGGCTGCTGGCATAGATCGTTAGCTGGTGATTCAAGATAGAGCCAGCATCCTGCCCCGCGAGATTGAAGTAGCTGTGATTCGTCAGGTTTACGACTGTGTCTTTATCCGTGGTTGCGCTGTACTCGACACGCAATTCATTTTTATCTGTCAATGTATAAACCACTTTCGCGCTCACGTTTCCCGGATAGCCTTCTTCACCATCTTTGCTCAGATAAGTCAGTTCCAGCGCGGATTCATCTTTTACGGAAACATCTTTGGCCTGCCACACGGCTTTACTAAATCCCTTGATGCCGCCGTGAATATGGTTCACGCCGTTGTTTGTGGCCAATTTGTATTCAGTATGGTTTAACTGAAATTTTCCACGGGCGATGCGGTTGGCATAGCGGCCAATCGTCGCTCCAAAATTTGCTTTGTCACCGATATAGCCCTCAAGCGTGTCGTAGCCAAGAACCACGTCCGCCGGTTTTCCATTTCGGTCCGGGACTTTAAGCGACACGAGTGTGGCGCCGAAATTGGTAATCGAAGCGGTCATGCCATTGCGGTTCGTCAGCACATAGAGATCCATGTGCGTGCCGTCTGGCATTCGTCCAAAGTCGGTTTTCTTCATGGGAGCCGCGTGCGCTGTTGCTGCTGTTAGGATAGCGCTCAGAGTGAATGTAGCACTCAACAACAGCCGGATAAAGAGTGGCCGACTCTGCCCAGCCATCTTCAAGTTTTTTCTTTTGTCCGTAAAGCACGTCTTATGCATTTCGATTATTTCGCCTTTGCCATCACGATATCAGTAATCGAATAGGCGGGTACGCTCAATGTGAAGGTATTACCAAGGTCTGAGGCAGGACCGCCCGTTGTAAGATAGCCGTTCGGCGGATTTGCCGGCCCAAAATCATAGCGGAATCCGCTGTTCGCCAATTGAACGCCGCTGATTTTGATCTTCACCGTCGCTGCCTCTTTTGGATCTTTGTTGATGAGCAGCAGGCCAATGCTTCCGTCTTTCCGCTGAATCGCATGGACCGCGAGCAGGCTATGGCTGCTGTGCGCCGCCACAATGGAATCATTCATCTGCACCAGCCGGTGAATCATCTGCAGAGCAAAGAAAACCGGGCCAGGTTTATTGTTGTCATCCAGGAAGCTTGGCTTATGCAGTTCCAGCCAGTCGATGTTGGCAGCACCATCCTGCATGAGGCTGAGATAGGCGTCCGCGGCAAACAGGGCATGAATCTGCGGATCAGCAATTTTAGCGAACGGTCGCGAACCCATCTCTGTCACCAGCAGTTGCAGGTTCTTGCCGTTCTCTCCGCCATACTTCCGAAAAAGTTCCAGCAAAGCAGCCATCATATCCGGCAATTCGCGCTCTGGCGCTGAAAGATAGCTGGCGTCATCCAAAGTCTTCCAGTCAGGCGGCAACAAGTTGCCGGTGTACCAATGCAAGCTCGCAAAATCAATGGCTGTTCCACATTCCTTCATCACCGCCGGATTCCAGTCCGGGCCCCAGGAGTTGTCCATGGGCTGGACATTCAAAACTGCACCGATCTTTACCGTCGCATCCACAGCCTTCATCGCACGTGCAAACTCAACCACGCCCTTGCCGTAAGTCTGTGGGGAAAGTGCGGAGCGATTTTTGCGGCGCAAACGCACGCTCGTTTTCGGATCTTTATCGTAAGGAGCGTGCAGGTCGCCCTCATATCCCTCTTCATCTTTCTCGTAATAGGCATTGCCGTAAACTTCGTTGCCTATCTCCCAATATCGAATATGGAAAGGTTCGGCATGGGCGATGCGAAGAAAATTCTGCCCATCGTCGACATCGACAGGCTTTGCCGCCCGCAGCGACGCCCAGTAACCTACTGTCTTCCAATCGTATCCAGTTGAATCTTTGCCAATCACCTTCTGGTCAGCCGGAGCACCGTTGGCGTAAGCCACCCACGCGGCCGCTTCAGACGGCTCGCCACCGCCTGTGCCGGCAAGGTTGGAGCCGTAATTCACGGTAATAATCGCCGTCCCCTGGATCGCTTCCACCAGTTGAAGAAAATGGCCGAAGTCTGTGTGGGGGCCCAGATAGCCATATTGTGGCGGATCCGTCCCTTTCCATTTGGTCATTTTGTGAACGGACCAGTGATAGTTATCAGAATATCCGCCGCCCGGATAACGTAGTGTCGTAATTCCGGCAGAGCGCAATATCTCCGCAAGCTGCTGGCCGCCAAGATGATTGTCATAAACCGACGTATGCATTCCCATGGCTCTGGGCGCAACATAGTTCTGGACTTTACTCGCGTCCACCGTGACGCTGACTGCTCCTTCGATGTGAGCAGCGGCTTGCAAAGCTCGGCTATTCAGCCACGGAAACAGAAGCAGCGTTATCACCGCCAGATGAATCATGTTTTTCAGCTTCTCTGGTTGAGACATGGCACCCCTCGCTCTTCATGGAATCGTTTTGTATTTTTATGATGTAATCGTTTACGGTAAAACTAAAGGGTTTTACATCTCTCTGCGGCCTGCCGTCAAGTACTCGGGCAGCATGAAACAACAGATATATCTCTAGATAAATTATAGGTTTTATTTATTTCTCAGTTGCTTTTAACGGGCCATTACTCGTCAAAATCAGAAGGCTCCCTAAAAGTAAACAGTTCGTAAAGGTTTACAATGCAAGCGCCGTTCCCGTGCACTTAGATTCTGCTGACGTTCCGTGAAAAGAGTGTGTGTCAATGGATCGACGAACCGCCTTAAAAATATTAGCTCTCGCACTGCCTGCTTTGAAGTATGGGAACACCTTTGCGCAATCGGCGCAGAAGTCATCCCCGCGTGGCCCTTTTTCAGCTTCGGCAGAATCGCTCCAGACCTATACCGTTCCGGAATGGTTCCGTGATGCTAAATTCGGTGTATGGGCGCATTGGGGGCCGCAATCCGCAGCTGAAAATGGCGACTGGTATGCGCGCAATATGTATATCCAGAGTGAACCGCAATACAAACATCATCTTGAAAACTATGGCCATCCTTCAAAATTCGGCTTCAAAGATTTGATCGGCACATGGAAAGGTGATCGCTTTGATCCGGAACATCTCGTCTCTCTCTATAAACAGGCGGGCGCAAAATATTTTGTCAGCATGGGTGTGCACCATGACAATTTCGATCTCTGGAACTCCAGGCACACGCGCTGGAACTCCGTAAAGATGGGGCCCAAACGGGATATTGTGGGCGAATTCCGCAAAGCGGCTCGTAAACATGGATTGCGCTTTGGCGTGAGTGACCATCTCTGGATCAGCTACAAGTGGTTTACCGTAAGCCACCTGAGTGACCGCGAAGGTCCTCTGGCCGGCGTACCTTATGACGGAATAGAAAAAGAAAATGCGGATCTCTACCATTCCATTACCGATCCCAAATTACTCACAGACAATTTGCCCTGGAACGAAGAAGGCATTCCAGAATCGTGGAAGCAGCACTGGCTGCTGCGGATTCAAGACCTGGTAAATCAATACGAGCCTGACTATCTATATTGTGACGGCCCGCTTCCTTTTCAAGACTATGGCCGCCAACTGCTGGCGGACTTCTACAACATCAGCGCCAAAAACCATGGCGGAAAAACGGAAGCGGTCTATACCAGCAAACGCCCGGAAGACTGTGCAGACGGCACATGTGTTCTTGACCATGAACGCGGCATGGTCAATGGCATATGGCCGCAGCCGTGGCAAACCGATACCTGCATCGGCAACTGGCATTACGCACGCGGTATTCAATACAAAACGCCAAAACGAATCATCGATATGTTGGTGGACATCGTAAGCCGCAACGGCAATCTACTGCTGAATTTCCCGCTGCCCAACAATGGCATGCTGGACCAGCAGGAGTTGGCAATTCTGGACGAAATCCGCAAATGGATGAGCATGAATGGCGAAGCGATCTATGCGACTCGTCCGTGGAAGATCTTTGGCGACGGCCCGCTTGCCCGCGCTGAACGACAACAGAAAACCGGCTTCAATGAAAATGACCGCAAAGACCTGACGCCGGTAGAAATCCGATTCACTACCAAAAACAAGGTTCTTTATGCCTTTATCATGGGCCAGCCAACGGGAGAGATCGCCATTCCATCTTTGGCTTTGAATGGAAAGATTGCCGCTGTAAAAGCAGGCCGGGTCGAACTTCTTGGATACCAGGGTAGGATCGTATGGTCACAGGACGAGCGAGGACTGCGCGTCACAGTACCATTGGAAAGGCCCTGTGATTACGCCATTTGTCTAAGAATTGAACCGCTTGTTTAAATCGGACTTGACCTGTGCCGCTGCCGCTTTCCAAATTGAACGCCAACTCCCTCTTGACAAATCCATCCAGCAAATGCGAAAGTGCGAGGTCAGATTTTACGTAAACGTTTACGTAATGTGAAAATCGAAGGTTTCTTTCAGGCTAAAAATGTCACGATTTCTT
>DASZMF010000590.1:0-2047 GCA_035552035.1 Candidatus Angelobacter sp. | reverse complement strand
GACGCAGGACTCGGCCGCGCCTTACCACGACTGGAATGAGCGCATCACCGCCGAGTGTTATGCGCCGAACGGCTCTTCCCGTATATTGGATGATCGGGGCTACATCCGCCAGATCGTCAATAACTACGGACGCATCAGCTTTAACTTTGGTCCCACTCTGCTCTCCTGGCTGGAAGAAAAATCTCCTGAGACATATGAAAACATCCTGGAATCTGACCGCGAGAGCCAGAAACGGTTTTCCGGACATGGATCGGCCATAGCGCAGGCGTACAACCACATCATCCTGCCGCTGGCCAGCAATCGCGATAAAGTCACGCAGACGCTGTGGGGCATCCGCGATTTTGAACATCGCTTTGGCCGCGCGCCGGAAGGCCTATGGCTGCCGGAGACCGCGGTGGATATCGCCACGCTGGAAACACTAGCCGATCAGGGAATTAAATTTACCGTGCTGGCGCCGCACCAGGCGGGCAGAGTTCGCAAAGTGGGCGGACGCAGTTGGAAAGACGTAAGCGGCGGACGCATTGATCCCAGCCGCGCTTATCTGGCCAAGCTGCCTTCAGGCAAGCGGATTAACCTCTTCTTTTATGATGGGCCCATTTCCCAAGCAGTAGCGTTTGAAAAGCTGCTGAATTGCGGACAACAATTTTCCGCGCGCTTGAAAAGCGGATTCTCTGACAAACGCGACTGGTCGCAGATGATGCACATTGCCACGGACGGCGAGACATACGGCCATCACCACAAACATGGCGACATGGCGCTGGCCTACGCGCTGGACTGCATTGAGTCGGATCCGGCGATTCGGCTTTCCAACTATGGCGAGTTTCTGGAAAAATTTCCGCCGACGCATGAAGTGCAGATTATCGAAAACACCTCATGGAGCTGCGCGCACGGCATTGAACGCTGGCGCAGCGACTGCGGTTGCAACTCCGGACGCGCGGGCTGGAACCAATCGTGGCGCGGACCGCTGCGTGCAGCGCTGGATGACTTGCGCGGTCGCGCGGAGGAATTGTTTGAGCAGAAAGCTGCCGAGGTGTTGCGTGATCCGTGGGCGGCGCGCAATGACTATATCGACGTAATTCTTGATCGCTCGCCGGAGTCGCTCTGGCTGTTTTTTGAAAAGCACTCACACCATCAGCTTACGCCGGAAGAAACCACAGCGGCATTGAAATTTCTGGAGATGCAGCGGCATGCCATGCTCATGTACACCAGCTGTGGCTGGTTTTTTGACGAATTGAGCGGCATTGAAACCGTGCAGGTGATGCAGTATGCCGGACGCGTGGTCCAACTGGCGCGCGAGACCGGCAATGTGGATCTGGAGCCGGAATTTCTTGAGCAGCTGGCCATGGCCAAGAGCAATTTGTCTGATCTGGGCGAGGGCGCAACTATTTACAACCGATGGATTCGTCCGGCGTTTGTGGACCTGTGCAAAGTGGGAGCGCACTTTGCCATCAGCGCAATGTTTGATGGCGACGATATAGTTCCGCAATATTGCTATGACATCAAGACGATTGACGCTTACCACACCGATTCTGGCGTGGCCAAACTGGCGCTGGGGCGCACGCATGTGACCTCGCGCATTACGCGAGAGTCACTGGAGATTGATTTTGCCGCCGTCTATCTGGGCGATCAGGATTTGCAGGCCGGGGTGCGTCCGGTGGGCCAGGATGATGATCACGCCAGGCTGGTGGCGGAAACCATGGCCGCGTTTGCCAGCAGCGACTTTGCCGAAGCCCTGCGCCTGCTGGATGAACACTTTGGCGAACTGCGCTATTCGCTGAAATCACTCTTTAAAGACGAGCAGAAGCGCATTTTGGACATGGTGCTTTCCCGCACACTACAGGACGCCGAAGCTGCTTACCACGAGATTTATGAAAAGCACGGTTCGCTGCTGCGTTTCCTGAAAGAAATGAACCAGCCAGTGCCGGATGTTCTGCGCTTTACCGCTGAGTTTGTTTTGAACAACGATCTCAAGCACACGTTTGAAAATGATCCGGTAGATTTTGTGCGGATTGCCATGCTCATGGAAATGGTAAAGCGCGAAGGCATA
>DASZMF010000589.1:0-3760 GCA_035552035.1 Candidatus Angelobacter sp. | reverse complement strand
AAGCCGGCGGAAGGAACACTCAGTCTCCGCGCCTTCCATGAAGGCGGACAGGTCAACATTGAAATTTCCGACGACGGCGCCGGAATTGATCCGGAAAGAATTCGCGCCAAAGCCATAGAAAAAGGTTTGATCACCACACAGCAGGCTGAACGCATGAGCCAGCATGAAATCATCAGTCTGGTTTTCAAGCCGGGATTTTCGACCGCGGCAAAGATCACCAACGTGTCTGGCCGCGGCGTCGGCATGGACGTGGTCCGCACCAACATTGAAAAAATTGGCGGCACGGTTGACATACAGAGCGTGCTTGGCCAGGGCAGCACCGTCCGCATGAAGATACCGCTGACGCTGGCGATTATTCCGGTTCTCATCGTACGGAGTTCCGGCCAGCGTTTCGCCATCCCGCAAGTCAGCCTGCTTGAATTGTTGCGGCTGGAAGCGGGACGCAAGGACCAGTCAGTGGAAATGGTGCACGGAGCACCGGTTTATAGGCTGCGCGGCAATCTGCTGCCACTGCTTTTCCTTGGTCGCGAGTTGAAGCAGAAAGGCAACAACGTTAATAGCGGACTCACCAACGCGGACCAGCTGACCATTGTTGTCCTGCAGGCTGAAGGCCAGCAATTTGGCCTGGTAGTGGACGAGATTCACGACGCCGAAGAAATCGTTGTGAAGCCTCTTGGCCAGCATCTGAAACACCTCACTGCATTCTCCGGAGCCACGGTCATGGGCGACGGCGAAGTAGCGCTGATCCTGGATATTGTTGGCCTGGCCAAAGGCGGGCACTTGCTCACTGACGCCAAGAAGGCTGCGATGCAGGATGCACTCTCCGCACGAAAATCAGAAGCGCAGATCGACAACGTGGAGACGCAGGAACTGCTGCTCTTCCGCACTTCCAAGGGACGCCGCTCGGCTGTTGCACTCTCCAGCGTTGACCGTCTGGAGGAATTCAAGGTTTCACAATTCGAGCTGGCAGGACAAAAACTGGTGGTGCAATATCGCGGCCAGTTACTGCCAATCGTCAACCTCTCAGACAAATTTGACGCCGTACAGAACGAATCAAGCGACGAGTTGCTCAAGGTGCTGGTTTGCCACCATGAGGGAGAACGCATGGGCGTGGTCGTGGACCAGATTCTTGATGTGGCCCAGGAAGCAGTCTCCATTCAGGAGCGCTGGAAAGATTCGCAGTCGCAGGGCTCGGCCGTGATCCAGAAACAAGTCACGGACTTCCTTGACCTGAAAGCCATGATCGCATCGGCCCATGGCGGCGCGATGTTCTCTGAAAACGCGCCATTCTCAGAAAACCTGGCATTCGCGGAGGCCGCACAATGAGCTCTGAAACTCAATATTGCACTTTTTTTGTGGATGGTCTTCTCTTTGGCGTGGAAGTTCTCCAGGTCCAGGAAATCATGTCTGAATTCGTCGTTGGATCCGTGCCTCTGGCGCCGCCGACCATTGCCGGACTCATCAACCATCGCGGACAGATCGTAACGGCGATTGACATGCGCAAGCGCCTCGATCTTCCCGCCAGCACAGTCCCGCCGGCAAGAATGCTGGTGGTCCGTTGCCAGGAGGAAACCTTCGCACTGCTGGTGGATAAGATCGGCGACGTGGTGGCCGCTAATCCAAAAGATTTTGAAGAAGCACCGGAAAATGTGAATGAAAGCGCCAGAGAGCTGGTGGAAGGCGCTTACAAACTCACTGACCGTCTCCTGCTGCCTCTGCGACTGGAAAAAATAGCCCAGATTGCCAATTAACCGCCCGAACGGGCGACAGATTCATACGAAATTATCAGAAAAGATATCAGGAGATTTTACAAATGAAGTGGTTCTCGAACTTAAAGATTGCTCGCAAGCTTACGGTCACATTCGCTCTGGTCTTAGCCTTAATGGTTGGCCTGGGCACATTCGCGGTAATTCAGTTTGCCAAGCTGAATGAGTCTACAAACACCATGGCAACCAATCGCATCCCGAAGCTGGAAAAGATGGCGGATGCAAGCAAATCTGGAGTGCTGCTCCGTCGCTATGAACTAGGTTCCATTACGGGTGACACGCAGGAAACAAAAGACAAATATCTGGCTGGCGGCGCGGCCACTGAAGCGCATTTCCGCGAACTCCTGAGCGGCCTGATAGCCGCCAGCCACCATGCCGAAGGGGACCGTTTATTGGCGGACATCCAGACTAAGTTCCTGGATTATATGGACCATCGCAATCATGCTCTTGAGTTGGAAAAAAGCGGCAATACAAAGGAGGCACTCCGGGTCTGCTTCCAGGAAAATAAGCCATCTTTCGATGCCCTGGATGCTGCCATTAGCGGCTATAGCAAATATAATGAGACCCAAACCACAGCGACGGCCAACGAAGCCGCCAGCACATACACTTCTTCCCGCAACCTGGTATTCATGGTACTTGGTTTTGCGGTTGCTATAGGCATCTTTCTTGCTATGATGGTCAGCCGCATGATCGCCAATCCGCTGCGCGCCATGCAGGAAGTGGCAGAGAAGCTTGCCCTGGGCGATGCCGATCAGACAATCACACACGAATCAAAAGATGAAGTTGGCATGCTGGCCGATTCCCTGCGCCAGGTGGTCGATTATAACCAGACCATTGCCCGCGCCTGTGAAGCCCTGGGTCGCGGGGATGTGACCGTGAGCGTTGAGCCCAAGTCTGACAAAGACCTGCTGGCCAAGAACTTCAGCCACGCCGTCAGCTCTATTCGCGATACCGTAAAAGAAATGTCAGAAGGCTCTTCCAACCTGGCAGCCGCTTCTGAAGAACTTTCCGCAACCTCATCGCAGATGAGCGCCAACGCTGAAGAAACCGCAGCGCAGGCCGGTGCCGTCTCCAGCGCTGCGGAAGAGATCTCCGCTAATGTGCAGACAGTGGTGAGCGGCTCAGAAGAGATGACCGCCAGCATCAAGGAAATTTCCAGCAACGCGCACAATGCCGCCAAAGTGGCAGGCAATGGCGTAAAGATCGCCAGCCAGGCAAGTGAGCGCGTGGCCAAACTGAACGAAAGCAGCCAGGAAATTGGCCAGGTCATTAAAGTCATCACCTCCATCGCCGAGCAGACCCACCTGCTGGCCCTGAACGCAACCATTGAAGCTGCCCGTGCCGGTGAAGCCGGCAAAGGTTTTGCCGTTGTGGCCAACGAAGTAAAAGAGCTGGCCAAGGAAAGCGCCAAAGCCACTGAGGACATCAGCCGCAAGATTGAAGCGATTCAGGCTGATACCAAGGGAGCGATTGAAGGCATTACCGAGATCAGCCAGATCATCGCCCAGATCAATGACATCCAGAACACCATCGCCACGGCGGTGGAAGAGCAGACGGCGACGACCAACGAGATCAGCCGCAACGTGAATGACGTGGCCAGCGGAAACCAGGAAATTGCCCGCAACATCACCGGCGTGGCATCGGCGGCCAAGAGCACCACGGAAGGCGCTGAATACACCAACAAGGCAGCGGGCGAACTGGCCCGGCTGGCTTCCACCATGCAGACCCTGGTCCGCCAGTTTGACCTGGGCACAGATAATCACCACCAACAGAGCAAATCCAGTGCAGCGCCGGCGGCCAAGAAAAAGACGGCAGCGAACCGTCCGCTGGTCAACGGCTCAGCCCGTCATCAGGAAGCACACACGATCCAGTAAGCGATTGCTTAAGATCTGTTCATGCGGGAACACCAGTTGTTACAACCGGTGTTCCCTTTTTTGTTTCAACACAAAATTGCTCCACAAGGAATTTACAAAAACTTGAGTATTTTCGGTTCC
>DASZMF010000588.1:0-3185 GCA_035552035.1 Candidatus Angelobacter sp. | reverse complement strand
ATTCGTGTTGTCGCTCAACGGATATAGCCACGCCCAGAATACACCGGCAGATACACTTTCTCCCATCGACGCCGCAAGTGGCTCTCTGTTAAGCCAGGGTGCGCAACCAAGATTTGAAGCAGCCAGCAAACTTTCCAGCAGCGCACGTGAAGCCATACGCGAAAATCGCATCTTCAGCGTGCCGCATTTCTCCGGATCGTTTGCCCTGGAAGGAAAGAACTATCCTTACATTATGGTGGGGAACAGTCCGCAATCTGGCAGGACGACTACTGTTCCGGTGCAGATCATTCCTATCTCAATGTTCTTTGAAGAGTTTGTGGACGAGAACGGATCGCCGATTGTGCTTGATCCGGCTTCAGTGATGCCGCGCGTGCAGGCATCGCCAAACTTCCACGCAGCGCAGTACACCACCGGGCTCACGCAATTTGCCGACGCTGTGCAGCGGGCTGAGTTTCATGGCTCCGCAACGCCGGAGTGGCACACACTGTTGGGTAGTCCGCAAACATTGCAGCCGCTGAGAATTGTTGTGCCGCGCGGGATGGCCAAGGTTTATCGCAACCCCAGCACCGGCGTGGTCTATGCGATTGTGGACACAGATTTCTTCCTCTCACAACTGAACACCATTATTCAGCTGGAACACATGTCACAGGATGCGCTGGCTATTGCGCTGACCTCCAACGTTTTTCTTGCGCCGCAGAGTGATATTAAGAAGTGCTGCGTGCTCGGCTTTCATACATCGTTTGACGTGGGCCAGTTGGCGCAGCTGAAATTTGTACAGACCTTTATATGGGCAAGCTGGGTGGACCAGGGCATTATGGGCACCAGCCTGGCAGACGTGACGCCCATGAGCCACGAAATTTCTGAATGGATGAACAATCCGTTTGGCAGCAACCTGGTTCCGGAATGGCAGGTGCCCAACAGCAATACCTGCCAGAGTAATCTTGAGACCGGCGATCCGCTGGCAACGATGCCGAACGCTGGATATCCAGTGTTGATCGACGGATTTACCTATCATCCGCAGAGCGAGGCGCTGATGCAATGGTTCCAGCGCGGCGCTGCGTCGGATGCCATCGAAGGGGCTTTCAGCTTCCCCGACACGACTCTTGTTACCAGCGCTTCACAAGCCTGCGCTGCGCGTTAACGCGCATTCAGCAGAATTCCCATCCGCAATTTTTCCGTAAAGCAGCTATCCTTATATGTTATCTATCCTTGTTTGAGGGAGGATTTCCAATGCCGAAGTTGCCTAAGCTAAAGATCATTTTTGCGTCCATTTTGTTTCTGGTGTGCCCGCTGTTGAATGGCCCGGTTTTTGCAGCGCCGCAGAGCCAGCCGTCTGCGCAGAGCAGTCCACAGCAGAAGGGCATGATGATGCTTACCATTTTTCTGGAACATGATCAGTCCAAGACGCTGGACGAAATCAACCAGCATCTGAAGCAAACCGGTTTCACTGACAGTTTTCCGCCGGAAGGGACGGAAGTTGTTTCATGGTACGTGATGATGGGGATCGGTCAGGTGGTGACGCTGCGCTTTCCCGCCGATAAGCTGCGCGACGTGAATCTGGCAATTGAGCACGGCGCATGGGGTGCATACCGTACGGAGTTTTATCCAACGTATGATTATTTGCCGGTCTGGAAAGCCTCAAAGCAGAGTGGGAAATAGCCTGCGGTAAATAAGCGCGGCCCAGGGTGGTAAATTTTCATGCACTTACCACCCGCGGGGAGGACCGCGCTTTTCGAGCTATGGGGGCACTCCCTTGGAGGAACGGGAGCTACTGTTATTCATAGAACGGGCCCAGCGGTAAAGTTTGCAGAAAAATTTAAAAATATTTGTCGATTCAGGGTGGCTGGCGCGACATACACACAGAATCGAAACAAAAAGGAGATCTTTGCATGCAATATCTTTTGTTGATTTATGACGAAGAAAAAGTGTGGGAGAAGCATACTGAAGCAGAAAAGCAGGTGATGTATCAGGGCTATGGCGAGCTGATTCAGGACATGAAGCAGAAAAACAATTACATTGGCGGACATCAGCTGCAGCCAGTGGCCGTGGCTACAACGGTGCGCGTGCGCAATGGAAAGAAGTCAATCACTGACGGACCTTTTGCTGAGACGAAGGAACAGCTGGGCGGCTATTTCCTGGTAGAAGCCAAAAATCTGGATGAGGCGCTGGACATTGCCGCACGAATACCCTCAGCGACTGAAGGCGCTATTGAAGTCAGGCCAGTAGTAGCGATGGGGAAGTCGTAAATTCGTTCTGCGAGACTGGCCTGCAGGCGCGTTCTTTGCCGGCAGGCCGCTCTGCGTGCTCCATATTGCTTGGCCCCAGGCCGTTTTGTTTTACAATCGCGTTTCGATCTTCAATCATCCATCTTTGATCTTCAATCAAGGGAGCCGCTTTGAATGGACTTACCACTTTTGGATTATTTGCCGTCTCCGCGATGTTGATTTTCTACGCGCTGGAAAAACGCAGCCCGTGGTTTATCTTTGCCTTTGCGCTCTCTTGCATGCTGGCTTCAGCCTACGGTTTTCTACAGGGCGCATGGCCATTTGGTGCGGTGGAAGCCATATGGTCAGTAGTGGCGCTCCGTCGCTGGTGGCAAGCGAGAATCCCTGGCTGATCTTTCGCTCCCAGCTTATTTCAAATATTTTTCCGGCAGCTGATGGTCTTTGTCTTCGGCTTCCCAATAGATGGTCACCACCCACCAGCGAGTGCCGTCATTCAATAATTGAAAGCTGTTGATGCCGCGGGCAAAAGGCTTTTCTCCCTTGGCATGGCGCGATTCATATGTGCTGAACACATGCGCTATGTTGTCCCACTGTTCAACCTTGTTGGAGACGCTGTTTTCAAAGAAACCCATTTTGCTGAAGATATCCTGGCCGCCGGTAGCGTACTCGTCAGGGCTAAGCATGCGCAAGCTGATCACACCTTTGTCATCGCGACGGCTGGGAATCAATCTGGCGCCAGGGTAAAAAAGACTGCGAAAGCGGTCCCAGTCCCGCGGGCCTGCCGGACCGGAAATCACATCGTAGGTGGCGGCAAGAATGTGCTCAATTGTATCCACGTCACCCGGTTTAGCGGTGTTTGCTGGAGCAGCCGCCGCGGCGGGCGTGGCAGACGGCGCTGGCGCAGATTGCTGTGAAGCGCTCTGGGCATTCGCGCCCAAGGTTAGACCAAGGCAAACGGTG
>DASZMF010000587.1:0-6306 GCA_035552035.1 Candidatus Angelobacter sp. | reverse complement strand
GACGAAGTAAATTCGTTTTCAATCGCCAATTTTGGCAATTTCGGCGATTCTGGCAATCTCTTTTTACGACCCTCTGCCTACGTCCTTCAGCCAGAGCCCCACCCGGCATATCACTTTTGTTGCAAACAAAAGTCAAAGTGCAATTCGACCGAGCGATGACCGCGCGGTCGAAGCCCCTTTTTATGGTAATTTTGCCTTCCAATTCGGTTAATTGCCGACTGCCAATCGCTGGCTGCCAAAACTTTCAAAGCCCATTCCTTAGGCGCAACCCGCAGCATGGACAGAATATAACGCTATTCTATTTACGAATCAATTGCGAAAAAGGACATGCCTTGACGCTATGGTCTTTCAGGAACTATTCGTCTTCGTGGGCGTCTTCTGTGCTCATGTGGCACTGCCGCTTAGCTCTTTATCGGTTACGCCTAGTCCTATTCAACCGATAACTCAACATGAAAGTTTAGAATTAGACAGGAATAGTTACGTGTCAATTTGTCCGTACTGCCTAAATCCGATAGAAAAGGGATCTAAAGATCATATATTTCCATATTTCCTAGGTGGGCATCGACGGATACCAGCATGCAAGCAATGCAATGACTTATTCGGGCACACTTTTGAGGCTGCAACTGCGAGAATTCTTCAACCGTTTCACCTTTCAATTTCGAGTTGGGGGCTACAAACACCAGATACTCCCATCTGGAGATTTGGCCATGCTGACGATAAAGGTAGAAAAGTAGATCTCATTACTACTGAAAATGGACCTCGAGTGAGGCTCTCAACGCCTGAGGTGAACCGTGATGAATATGGGCAAATTGTTTCCGGATTTGCACGCGACATGAAGGAGGCACAGCAAATTGCAAAGGAAATTGAAAAAACAGGAAAATTCAAGGAAGTTGCAATAGAAGAGCGTCCACTAGCAGTAGACTTTGGGGCCCTCCAAACACTCACCAACTTTGGCCAGAGTTGCGTAGGACTGTATTAAAAATGTGCCTTTCTCTCTCCACGCTCATGCCAGGATTTGACCCCCATAAAACAGTTGCTATTGGTAAGCTCTTGCGAAACATGAGTCTGTCTTTGGGAACAAGAACCTACCTCGATCTGCGAACGCATGAAGCGCTGGATGTCTATGCACGCCTTTAGCGCATGTAATCTATGTGGAGTTTGGACGAGATTATGCTTATGGTATCGTGCAGTTTTTCGGCCACGACCAACTCTTCTGCAAACTTTTCGATTCGCCTACAAACGATCCGCGAGCGATGTTGGCAACCCTCGACCCAGTTACCCAGTCGGAGAAATTCATCGAAACGGCACCACTGGGGATCGCTGTTCCGCGTATTCTTTTGAAAACTGAAGAGATGAAGGTGGCGGCCTTCGTCAAAATGGAGAAATTGCGTAAGGCAGCAATTGCCCGCGGTGCGAAGAACATTCCTAACGCTCAGCATCTTGGCTTTATTGCTTCCAGTCAGTCAATGTTTTTGCTGGTCTCTAGTACCACTGAGCGCACAGTTTTTATATGTTGTTCCAATACACTGGATTGGTATTTAGGGCGGCATCTTTAATGCAGAATGGGACTAATCAACATCGTTGGTTGCCCGCCGGCCTTTGTCCCACCCTGATCCCGCCATTTACAATGAAAGCAACGGCGCAGAGCGCCTTCTTTACACAAGGGGAATGGATGTACGAGGTCACAGTTGAAGACTCTTTTGCCGCGGGACACTACCTGCGCGAATACAAGGGAAAATGCGAGAACCCGCACGGCCACAATTACAAGGTCCGGGTCACGCTGGCCGGAGCCACGCTGGATAAAGCCGGCCTGCTGCTGGATTTTAAAGACCTCAAAGAGGTCATGAAGCACGTAATTGACCGGCTGGACCACCAGATGCTAAATGAGATTGAGCCGTTTATCGTGCTGAATCCGTCGGCAGAAAATCTCGCCAAGTATTTTTATGACGAGACGAATGGCCGCCTGAAAGCTGTAACCAGCGGCCGCGTTGCCGTGAAAGATGTGACCATCTGGGAGACGGACACGACCACGGCGCGCTACTCGGAATAAGGTTCAAGGAATGGATCGCTGAAACCCCTGTAGATGAGTGCGGCGGTAAAGAGAAATAGTCGCGCAAGGTCCGCTACATGCAGATCATCAACGCAGATCACATTTAATGCAGATCATAGAAATCTATCGTTCCATTCAGGGCGAATCGTCTTTTGCGGGCGTGCCCTGCATCTTTGTGCGCCTTACGGCGTGCAATCTGCGCTGCACTTGGTGTGACAGCGAATACACCTTCACTGGCGGCAAAAAGATGTCAGCGGACGAGATAGAGCAGGAAGTTACTAAGCTTGCGCCCGGAGGCTTGGTCGAGATTACCGGCGGCGAGCCCATGCTGCAAGAGCGTGAATTAATTCCATTGATAGAGCGCCTGCTGACGCGCGGTTACACGCTGCTCATGGAGACGAGCGGAGAGCGTCCGCTGGAAAATGTTCCGGCGGCTGTGCACAAGATTGTGGACGTGAAATGCCCGGGCTCGGGCGAAGGCGGAACTTTCCGCATGAGCAATCTGGCAGCGCTGACCAAGGCGGACGAGGTCAAATTCGTGATTGGTGATCGCGTGGACTATGAGTTTGCCCGCGACTTCACACGCCAGCATGGGTTGGAATATAAAGTACGGGACGTTTTATTCTCTCCGGTGTTTCTGAAGAGTCCGAGCCGGGAGCGTGACGCGTCCAATTGCAAGCTTGATCCGCGCGTGCTCACGGAATGGATATTGGAAGACGCGCTGAATGTCCGCCTGGGGCTGCAGTTGCACAAGTTTATATGGGAGCCTGCAACCAAAGGCGTTTAACGCCAGGGCCTTGTGAGGTGGCTTGTAACCCAGCTAAAACGTTGAAGTTCTGCGATAATTAAGAGTTATTGAGGGGCAGCTATTCTGGCTCCCCGGCCATCTGAAACTTAGGGCTTTCGGGCAATCCACGTATTCCCAGGAGTAGTTTTTGGCTGGAGAAAAACCGCGTTCGGTAGTGCTGCTCAGCGGAGGCATGGACTCATGCGTCTGCGCGGCGCTGGCGGTTCGCGACTCAGAAACGGCCGCGCTGCACATCAGTTATGGACAGCGGACGGAAAAGCGCGAGCGTCTGGCATTTGAACGGATCTGTGACCGGCTGGGAATAAAACAACGCATGGCCATCCGGGACGAGTCGTTTAGATTGATTGGCGGGTCGGCGCTTACCGATACGGCGATTGCCGTACCTGAAGCGGGTGAACAAATTGGAGCGGATATTCCTGTAACCTATGTTCCGTTCCGCAACGCGCATTTTCTTTCCGCGGCCGTGAGCTGGGCGGAAGTTCTGGATGCAGAGAAGATTTATATAGGCGCGGTGGAGCAGGATAGCTCAGGGTATCCCGACTGCCGGCCGGCTTATTACCAGGCGTTTAACGCAGTCATAAAAGCGGGTACGCGGGATGGAAAAATTGAGATTGTTACTCCGCTCATTGCGTTGCGCAAAGCGGAGATTGTAAAACTGGGGCTGGAACTTGGCGCTCCGTTTGATTTGACCTGGTCGTGTTATAGCCGCGACGATGCGGCATGCGGTGTATGTGAAAGCTGTGTCTTGCGCCAGCGTGCTTTTGCTGAGGTGCAAGCTGAAGATCCGATTCCGTACCTGCCGCAAGGCAAGTTCGCACAAAGCGGCAGGACAAAAAATTTAAGGCTCAGTTGAAGCCGGAGGCTCGACAAACATGAATTCGACCGTGAATCTTACAAAACTGAAAACGCAATTGACATATGCAGTCATGGCCATCGTGATCCTTATGCTGGGAGCCACAGTCGCTTGGTCGCAGGCCACGGCGGCCAAGGTGCAGGGAAAGGTCACAAACGGCGGAAAGCCCCTGGCCAGTGCTGAGGTAGTCCTCACGAATACAGATAACGGCAAGACCTATAAGATGAAGACCGACAAGGACGGCACGTTTTCCGCAGTCGGCATTATGTATGGCACTTATCAAGAAGAGGTCAGCGATCTTTCTGGAGAAAAGCTGTTTAAAACCAAGGTGGCCGTTACTGGTGAAGGCGGCGCCGTGCAGGATTTATCAGTAGAAGTGGCCACTGGAAAAGGCGGCGCACCGCCTCCGCCAAGTGCAGAGGAACAGGCGAAACGGGCGAAGAACCTCAACTTGAACACATTGATCAATCAGTACAATGCCGCGCAGGGACAAAAGAACTGGCAGCAGGCGTCGGATATTCTGAAGCAGATGATTACGGTGGAACCGAATCGCTGGGAATACCAGCAGTCGCTGGGCGCCATGCAATTCAACCTGAACCAGTATCAGGACGCGATTGATACCTACGAAAAAGTGATCCCGCTGGCTGAGAACGCCTCTAAGACGGATCCGAAAGCGGATCCGGTAAAAACCAAGGCAGCCATTGCGCAAATGTACGACGTTGAAGGAAAGGCCTATGGCAAGCTCAAGAAAAATCCAGAGGGCATTGCTGCCCTGAATAAATCGATTGAACTGGATCCCAATCCCAATACTTATTTAGATCTGTGTGTTGCGCAATCCAACGGCGGAGATGCAAAAGGTGCGGCAGCCAGCTGCCAAAAAGTGATCCAGACCGATCCTAACCGCGCAGATGCCTATTACGTTGAGGCTATATCGCTGATTGGCATGAGTGACGGCAAATTGGATGCGCAAGGCCATTACATTGCCCCGCCAGGCACCACAGAGGCGCTGAATAAATATCTGGAACTGGCGCCTGATGGCCCGCATGCGGCAGAAGTCAAACAGATAATGGACCAGCTCGGCGCCAAGATTGAAACCAACTACAAAGACAAAAAGAAAAAGTAAGACGGAATGCGGCAATACGTTAACAGTGAATGCTCGCGGTCTTGAGAAATAAGCTTGCAGGAAATTTGGAGGCAACAATCTTGATAAAGAGAAATTCCATTGTTTTTGCGCTGGCCACATTGCTTTTTGTATTTGGATATTCACCAATGTGGTCGCAAACTGTTGGCGTGCCCGTGGAAGGCAAGGTCACCATGGATGGCAAACCCCTTCCTAATGTGCAGATATTGATGACAAGCCTTGATAACGGTAAGGTTTACAAGACAAAGAGTGACAAGGGTGGCAATATCGCCTTTATAGGCACTGCTTATGGCAGTTACAAAGTTGAAGTGGTTAATGAAAAGGGAGAGAAGCTGTTTAGCGAACAGACCTTCATCAATGCGGACAATACGACCAGCGAAAACTTCCTGAAAATTGAAATTACCGGAGGCGGCGCGCCAATCGTAGAAGACAAGCCCGGTGCTCCCAGCACACCTGCTCCCAAGCTTACCAAGGAGCAACTGGCCAAGATCAAAGCAGACAATGACAAGATTGCCAGCTTGAACGCATTGATAGCCGAGGCCCAGAGCGCGCGGCAGGCCCAGGACTGGCCCAAGGCTGAAGGCGCACTGAAGAAATTAATCGCCGCGGCGCCCGACTCAAGCCGCTGGGATTTTTATTCAGCGCTGGGCGAGGCCCAGACGCGTTCCAATGAATTTCCTGATGCGGTGAAAACATATGACAAAGGCGTTGAGATTGCCCGGTCAATAGCTGCTGGCTCCACGCCAGTGGATCCTAAGAACCCCAACTCATCTCCTGCCGCAGCCAAGAGCGGCGCCGTGCGCATGCTGACTTCACAAGGTAATGACTACCTGAAGATGGAGAAGCCGGATGATGCCATTGCCTCACTCAAGAAGGCGGCAGACATGGATCCCAGTGTGGCCGTGAACCAGTACAATTTGTGCGGCGTGGCTTTTAGCGCTGGGAAGTTTGACGACGCGAAAGGTCCCTGCAACAAATATTTGCAGCTTGAGCCAAGCGGCGCACACGCTGAAGAGGTAAAAGGCTTTGTAAGCCAGATGCCGAAATAAAGCTGGCTGAACAACTGCTTAGAAAACAGAGCGGCCTTCCCGGGCCGCTTTTTCTTTTTCGGATAAAATTTATCTGCGCCGCATTTATGCATTCAGGTTTTCGAATTCGTCCTGCTCTTCCCGCAGACGTGCCGGTCCTGCGTGAGTTGATCGATTCTTCTGTGCGCCAGTTGCAGGCGCAGGATTATTCTCGAGAACAAATTGACAGCGCATTGAGAACCGTCTTCGGCGTGGACAGCCAGTTGATCGCGGATGGGACCTACTTGTTAGCCGAAACCGTACCTGACCCATCAAGAGCAGGGAAGACAACTATCGTCGCCTGCGGCGGCTGGAGCAAGCGCAAGACGCTCTACGGCGGTGACCGCTGGAAAGGTCTTCAGAATAAAGATCGGCAGAATAAAGATC
>DASZMF010000586.1:0-6374 GCA_035552035.1 Candidatus Angelobacter sp. | reverse complement strand
TTGTGATTTAACGAAGGCTCAATAAAAGTCAGTCAAAATAAAATCGCTGCTTCTGTTCCGCCATGAGCGTATAGAAGCAGCGATTTTTTATGAACAGGTATTTTATAAAACAACATTTTATGAAACTGGTATCTTTTCTGGCGTCGGCTGAGCTACTGCAGGTGCGGGTGAGACCGGCAGCTCAATGGTGATGAGCAAACCGCCGGGCACATATTCCGCGCGCACTGTGCCGCCATGCAATTTGATAGTGCGGTCCGCGATGGAAAGACCCAGCCCAACACCGCCGCTGGAGCGCTCACGCGCTTCTCCCACGCGATAGAAAGGCTCAAAGATATGCGCCACTTCGGCTTCAGGAACGCCGGGCCCGTGGTCCCGCACAGTTAAAACAGCGGTATCCAATTTCCATGTGAGTGAGACTTCCACTGCGGTATTTTCTGCCGTGTAGCGAATGGCATTGCGGATAACATTTTCAACGCCGCTGCGCAAAAGCTCTGACGAGCCACAGACGCGGCAGGGCGACAGCTGTAGAATCCTTACTTCCTTGTGGTGCGGCTTGGCTTCGTAATTTGCGTCGTCCACCACCAGTTGCACAATATCTTCCAGGGCCAGCGCCTCAGGCGGAACACGCTCAGCGCCGCTTTCCAGGCGGGTAAGCGCCAGCAGCTGACCCACCAGTGCGTTCACGCGCTCAGATTCCAATTCAATTCGGTCGAGCGCGGGAATGCCTTTATCGCTCACATTTTTGCGCGCCAACTCCAGCGCCACGGTCAGCCGGGCCAGCGGTGAGCGCAGTTCATGTGAGATGTCCGCGAGCAGGCGCTTCTGAGAAGAGATGAGCGCATCAATGCGTTCCGCCATGTGGTCAAATTCACGGCCCAGATCGGCCAGTTCGTCACGGCGATTGCCTAATTGCGGTGTAACACGCACGTCCAGCTTCCCTTCTGCAAAAGATTGCACGACTAATTTCAGTTTCTTTACAGGGGAGGTCAAGTAAAGGGCTAATAAGTAAGAAATCACGCCCGCGGCAACAATACTGAGCGCGATGCCAAGATTCGGCAGGCCTCTGGGCACATACGGCTGGCGCAAGCGGCTTACAAAAATATAAGTCCTGCCACTGGGCGCCACAACCAGTCGCCCCCAGGTGAGCCGGCCAACAACGGAAATTTGCGACACATGCTGCCGCGTCTGCTTGATCTCTGTGGCCACACTCGCCACTTCTGGTGAAGTCTGATTGATGAGCGGCGTGCCATCGTCTTCAAACAAGGCAATCTCCGTGCCTGCTTCCTTGAGAGAGCGATTTACATATTGCTCAAAAGATTGCGAGCCTTCACTGTCATACACCTGCACCGCTGACTCAGCATAGAGATTCAGCGCTTCACCCAGCGCGCCGCGGCGGCGTTCTGGATTGGGATCACTGGTGTAGGAAAACCACAGCATGATATTCAGCGCGCCGATCATGGCGGCGGCCGCCAGCCAGAAGCAGAAAAATATTTTCCAGAAAAGACTGCGGTATTTCAATTATTGCTCTCCCGGCAGGAGATAAACGTAGCCGCTGCCGCGGATGGCTTTCACGCGCTCCTGTTCGCCATCATAAGGGCCGAGCTTGCGCCGCAGATTGCTCACATGCACGTCAATGCTGCGATCCATGGCAGACATGGGACGCCCCAGCGCAGCCTGCGTGAGATCTTCACGGCTGATAATTTTTCCGGGATTGCGCAGGAAGGTATAGAGCAGATCAAATTCCGCGCCCGTGAGATTTACTGCTTTGCCGTTGCACGTAACGCTGCGTGATTCAGGATGCAGATCAACCCCCGCCAGATGGACCGGCTGCGCTGATGATGCGGGACCTCCGGTGGTGGCGCGGCGCAGAATGGCACGCAGACGTGCCACAAGTTCACGCGGATTAAAAGGCTTGGCCAGATAATCATCCGCGCCCAGTTCCAGACCAAGGATTCGATCCAGCTCACTGCCGCGCGCCGTGAGCATAAGCACCGGCACGGCGCTTTTTTGCCGCAATTGTTTGAGCACGTCAAGCCCGCTCATGCCTGGAAGCATTACGTCCAGCACAACCACCGCGTATTGGTTGGTGAGCGCTTTATCCAGACCGCCAGGGCCATCATGAGCAGCATCAAGTTCGAATTGCTCGCTCTGGAGATACTCCTCCAGCAGCTTGCTCAACTCAGTGTCGTCGTCAATTAAAAGGACTGAAACCATATCTAGCCACCTTAAACCCTATAGATATCAACAGGGGGTTAAGAAATGTGAAGGCATGATAAACGAATTAACAACTCATAACGTTATTTGTTTTGCATCCGGGTTAATACTGGTGGCAGCCGTTGTTGGGGTCCCAAGAGCACTTGTTGTGCAGATAATGTAGTGCCGGGTAATGTTGCTGCCCTTAGAGGAGCATTTTATGAAGAAGCAATTTTTGATTATTCCTGCCATTCTTATGGCCCTGGTAGCCGGCATAGCGACATCGGCTTTGGCGCAACGTCCGGGTAAGGGGTTTGGCCACCACGGCGGCTGGATGCTGAAACGCATGACCAAACAACTGAACCTGACCGATGCCCAGCAGACACAAATCAAGGGCATTATGGCCAGTGAAAAAACCAAGATCAAACCCTTGATGCAGCAGATGCGCCAGAACCAACAGGCGCAGAATGCCAGCACCAACGGAACTTTTGACGAGAACCAGACCCGCGCCTTCGCCGGCAAACAAGCCCAGATTATGACTGACTTGATTGTGGAGAAACAGCGCATGCGGTCAGAAGTCTATGCCGTGCTTACTCCTGAGCAGCGGCAAAAGGCGCAACAACTCATGCAGGAACGCCAGCAACGCCGGCAGTCCCACATGAAGCAGAACGTAGAGCAAACGCAGCAAGCACCAAAGTAGGTCTCCTTCTCCTCCCTCCAGAGGTTTTCGGGCGGCAGTGATGCCGCCCATTTTTTTGTCTGGATGATTTCAGGTGGAAGGAGCGTGCGCTTACCGCTTAAAGTTCATTCGTCATTGATAACGGGACTAACGTCGTTTCCGATTCCTGCGCATACAGGCAGATGCCGTCCCAGGTTGAAGGAGTGGACGCAGCGAGTTCAACATTCGCATCTTGCGCTTCCAGTGCGGGCTGCATTTTTTCCTGCGGCGCTGATGAATTGCGATGTCCATGGCCTGCGTTGGTTTCCTTCACAAAGTCAGCAAGCCTGGCAGGATCCACTTTGACCTGAAGCACCACAGCCTCTGTTGGCTCAAGATTGACCACCAGCACCCTCATGTCCCTGCCCTGGTCCTGCGCGTAAATGTAAGTGCGCTCACCGCTGCGGCGGTCGTAAGACTGCACCAGTGGCTGCCAGCCGGAGTCCATGGCGGCACGAATCACCTGGTCGAACCGCGTGTCAGAGCCGCTGGCCGCAAATTCACTATTTTCAAAAATTGCGCCCTTAAAACTTTTTACGCCGGCAAAGTGTGAGACTTTAAAAGTGAATCCAGCCAGCCCCATCACAAAACGATAGTGGCGATGCGTGTGATAGTTCGCTTCAATGTGATGAACGATCTTGCCGAAATCGTCTTTGGCGAATGCCGGCTGCGCGACCGTGAAAAGCGACGCTGCAGCCAGGCTGAGCATGGTCAGGAAAAACCTACTCTTCTTCGTCATCGTCATGGCTTTCCTCCTTCTTGTGTTTGTTTTTTGGCTTGTCCTTGCCTGAGTCATCTGAGCTGGGAGCGAAATGATGCTCCAGTGCGGCAATCTTATCTACCGGGACCTCGCCAACAATATTTACGATGGTAAGTTCCTTGGCTTCCGCCACCAGGATTGCAACGCCTTCAATACGGTCCCCCACTTTCAGCAGATAGATTTCGTCGTGCTCATTGTGGCGTTTGTCATTGCTCTGAATGATCTTTGTCCAGCGCGGCGCGGTAAGCTGTGAGCGGATGGCTTCAACGTCAGCCTTGCTATATTGGCTGGCTTCATCGAACTCAAAGCTCTTTACGTAAATCCCCTTGAGGTTTTTGACGATAGACTTGAGCTGCTGCGTATCGGAATCGCCGTCATCCGCCTTCTCGATGATCTTGACGGCGAATTCAAGCAACGTTCCATCCAGCGTGACGTCAGTAACGCGAGCGGCTTTGTCGCTGAGTTTGTCCAGATTATCGAGTTGCAGTTTTGCGCTCTGGGCAAAGCCGCGTGCGGAAAAGCAGCACAGAACCAGTCCTATAAAAAGTGGAGTAGAAATTTTAGTAATGCAGTTCATAAACGTTGTCTCCTGATCTTGTCGTTACCTTCATCGCTGCTGTCAGCCGCCAGCTGGGCATGCTGCAAAACATGATTCAACTTGGAGCGGGCTATCTCCAGCGCCATGATTGCCTGGTCTCTGGCCTTTTCCGCTTCTTGCAATTTGCGTTGGTTCTCTGCGGCAATCCTGATGTCTTCTTTGTGGCGATACTCCGAATACTGATAACCACCCACACCAAAAGCCAGCAGCAGAATGGCCACCACGGCGAAGCTCCATGCCGGACGCAGCTTCCACCATCCCAGCAGAGCGCCGTTCGTTTTCTTTGGCCGCGCTGGGCTTGTTGCCGGCTTGGTGCCTTCGGCCTTGGCCTGATTCACCCGCGCCATCACACGCTGTGTGAAACCTGCTCCCGGATCTTTGCGCTCCAGCGCTTTCTTTAAATCGTCTTCAGAAAAATGCATATCGTACCTCTCGAATCTTGCGCGTGAGCCCTTTGCGTAAATCAGCCAGCGTGCGATGCAGCGTGCTCTTTACGGTGTTCACCGGCATTTCCAAAACTTCAGCAATCTCGGCTGGCCCTAAACCTTCTTGAAAGCGCAGGATCACTACCATCCTTTGCTTCTCCGGCAGGCCCGCTACGCTTTGCTGTAATTTTTCCAGCAGCAGCGGATCATTCAACTGCGACTGCAAGGGCGCGCTGGGCTCCGGCGCGTCTTCCAGGGCCAGCTCACGGCGACGCAGCTTTTTGCGTCCCTGGTCAATGCAGCGGTTCGCCGTGACCCGCCGCAACCAGTAAGTGAGGTGCGCTGAAGACTCTATGCGGTCCAGGCTCTGGTACAGCTCCAGAAAAACCTCTTGCGCCAGGTCTTCCGCCAGTGCGCGGTCGTGCAGAAAATGATAGGCAATGCTGAAGACCATGCCCTGGTGCCGCTGCACCAGCTCGGCAAAGGCCGTGGAATCACCCTGGGCTGACAGCGCCAGCGCCGTGGTGAGCCTATCGTTTTCGAATCCGGCAGTGTGTTCCAAATGCCCTCTCTTGAACAGTTATACGTAGCCCAGGCGATTTCGGGTGCAAGTTTCTTGTTAAGCTCTTCTTGTAGGCTAAAGACAAGCTAAAGAATCAGGAGGTTAGCGCATGGCCGAGGGGTCTTTTGAGACGGCGTTTCTGGATGAGGTCCGCCGCAGTTTTCGGGGATATAAGCGCCTGGCCGATGGCGGGCTGGCGCAGCTGAGCGACCAGGATTTTTTTCGCGCGCCGGATGCTGAGTCCAACTGCCCTGCCCAGCTGGTGAAGCACATGGCCGGCAATCTACGTTCGCGCTGGACAGACTTTCTAACCTCTGATGGCGAGAAGCCAGACCGCAATCGCGACCAGGAATTTGTGTTGACGCCTGCGGATACTCGCGCCGAGTTGATGCGTCGCTGGGAAGAGAGCTTTAAGATTATTTTTGACACCATCGCTGTGCTCAAGCCGGAAGATTTTGTGCTGATGGTTCCTATCCGTGGCGAGCCGCATACTATTTTGCAGGCCATTAACCGCAGCCTGATGCATACCGCGTATCACGTGGGGCAGATTCTTTATGTGGGCAAACATCTGCGCGGTGAGTCATGGACCGTGTTGAGCATCCCCAAGGGAAAGTCAGAAGAGTTCAACGCCATGAAGCCGGAAGACCGCAAGGTGAAGCTGCCGAATCGGCCTTGAGGTTTCACTTAGCCAGCGAATCCAGCGGCCCGATAAAGCTTTCACTGATTTGGGAATCCTGCTTCATGATCTCAATCAAAGGTTTGCGAATCGGTTCGAGTGTGCCGTCCAGGTAGTAAGCTGCGCCTCCACCTGCCGCAATGCCAATGCCTCGTGTATCCGAGGGTGAGAGATTGACCAGGGCACGCAGGTCCCACCAGTCATTTTTTTCGTCATGCGCGCCAACATAAAACGGTGCGAAACGAAACATGGAAATTTGCTTTGGCTGCGCTGAAGTGCTCAAGCAGCCCAGGCCAAGCTGGATTGCGCCCGCTGAAATACCAACCAGGACAGTGCCGTCAAAGCGCTTGCGCGGAATGAGGTCTTTCAGGCCATTCTGCTCGAACACCTGCCAGCCCAGTTCTACATCGCCGCCGGCCAGCAGAATTAAGTGCGCTTCCTC
>DASZMF010000585.1:0-2075 GCA_035552035.1 Candidatus Angelobacter sp. | reverse complement strand
GTTCTGGCAGGCCACCACAATATTGGTGGGGATATGCGTAATGCGCACGGCGGAATCCGTGGTGTTTACGTGCTGTCCGCCCTTGCCGCCAGATCGATAGGTATCAATACGCAGGTCTTCCACCTTGATGTCCACGTTAATGGAGTCATCGATTTCCGGCGAGACAAATACGCTGGCAAATGAAGTATGCCGGCGCTTCGCCTGGTCAAATGGCGAGATGCGGACTAAGCGATGTACGCCAATTTCACTCAGCAACAATCCATAGGCGTAGTCACCGGTCACGGTAAACGTGGCAGATTTTATTCCTGCCTCTTCCGCCGGCTGGTATTCGTTTACTTCCGTGCTGAAACGCTGCCGCTCTGCCCAGCGCAGATAAAGGCGCAAAAGCATTTCCGCCCAATCCTGTGACTCCGTGCCGCCTGCGCCCGGGTGGATGGTGACAATCGCATTGCGCATGTCATTCTCGCCAGAGAGCAGCGTCTGCGTCTCCAGCTTTTCCGCCACTTCGCGCAGATGGTCAATCTCGCGGCGCAATTCGTCGGTGACAGCTTCGCCTTCACGCGCCAGATCAAAATAAGCCTGTATGTCATCCACGCGGCGGGCCAGATCGGAATCCATTGCCAGAGATTCTTCCAGGCGGCGGCGCTGCCGCATCAACTGCTGCGACTTCTCCTGGTCATTCCATACGTTGGGATCGCCAACCTTCTTTTCGATTTCTGCTAGTTGCTCGCGAAGTGAAGGGGCGTCAAAGATAGCTCCGCAGATCGCGAACTTTATCGCGTACGGCCGTGTATTCGCGTTCTAATTCTTCAACCATAATTTTGCTATGCGGGGCGGACTTCAACCATGGTGGGCGCAGCAATACGCCAGCGCACCAGTGCCGCCAATAACGAGATTACCACACAAATCCAGGCAAACACGTCACCATTACGGCTATAGAATGTGCTCTCACTTTGCGGCGCATACGGCACCACCAGCGCCGTGCGAATATTCCGCGGTGCTTGCTTCACCACACGTCCAAATGGATCAATGGAAGCCGTGGTGCCATTGTTGGTGGCCACCAATACCCAACGATGATTTTCTATCGCGCGCATACGCGCCATTTGCAAGTGCTGCGCCGGAGCGCCGGTTTCGCCATACCAGAGATCGTCAGAAATATTGATCAGCACCTGCGCGCCGTTCGCGGTGAACTCGCGCACTTCGTTGGGGAAGATGGACTCATAACAGATGAAGACTCCCGCGTGTGTTCCGCTGAAATCGAAAACTTTGCGGTCAGTGCCGCGGGCAAAGTCGCCTACCTCGCGCGTCAACTTGCTGGCAAAGAAGAGCAGGTTTTGGTAAGGAACATACTCTCCGTACGGCACCAGATGAATCTTGTCATAGCGACCCACCATGTTGCCGTGTGGATCCATGACGAGCGCGGAGTTCAGGAGCTGCTGCTTGCCGTTTACAGCGGGCGTTTCACCCAGGCTGCCGATCACCAGATAAGAGTTGGTGTCCTGCGCCATGGCTACTAGCCACTGCTGCAATCTTGGGTCAGCAATAAAGAATGGCGCGGGCGATTCGGGCCAGATGATCAACCCCGGAGTATTGGGAGCCTGGCGCGACCGGGATGCGTCCACGCTGATGCGCGCCAGCGAGCTGATGGTTTCGTCAAAATAACGCGGCGTCCATTGCGGCGGGTCCAGTAGCGGCACGTTCTCCTGCACCAGCACCGCCTGCTGCGTGGCAACCGCCGGCAAAGGCTTGGCAAAGACGCCGATCTGTAAAGCAATGGTCGCGGTCACGGCGGAGATCAACAGATTTTTGCGGCGCTGCCCGTACAGCAGAAAGGCCGCTACAAACGCGCAGTTCACCAGCATCACGGCGAATGAAAGACCATAAACGCCGGTAATCTGTGCGATCCGCGCAAACGGAATGTTATCTACCTGCGCGCCACCCAGCGGGTCCCACGGAACGCCAATCACGCGGTCACGCAGCAACTCCACCGCAACCCAGAAGAACGGAGCCAGGAACAGCGGACGCCTATTCCCCAGCGACGATCGGCGCGCCATGAGCACCACTAATAATCCAAA
>DASZMF010000584.1:0-5103 GCA_035552035.1 Candidatus Angelobacter sp. | reverse complement strand
GGCGCATCGGACACAAGCTGGATCAGCCGCTCCGTCGAGCCCAGCGCATCCGCCTTCTGGCAAACCTCCCAGCGGCATTCCGGATGCACAATCACCTGAATCCCCGGATATTGCGCGCGTACCCGATCCACATGCTCCGGCAGAAATCTTTGATGCACCGAGCAATGCCCCTTCCACAAAATCACTTTTGCCTTGCGCAGCCGTTCCGGATCAACGCCGCCGCCAATCATAAAAGGGTCCCACACCACGCAGTCACTGAGCGGAATGCCCATGGCAAATGCCGTGTTGCGGCCCAGGTGCTGGTCGGGTAAAAAGAGAAGTTTCTGATTCCGCGCAAACGCCCACTTAAACGCCGCCGGCGCATTCGACGACGTACACACCAGCCCGCCGCGCTCCCCGCAAAACGCTTTAATCGCCGCCGTGGAATTCATGTAAGTCAGCGGAGTAATGCCGTGGCCACCATCGTCAGTCAGGCCCAAAGCAACCAGCTGCTCCCAGCAGCTTTCCACCTGGCCAATCTCGGCCATGTCCGCCATCGAGCAGCCGGCGTTGAGATCGGGCAGGATCACCTGCTGGCCCTCATGCGCCAGTATGTCAGCGCTCTCCGCCATAAAATGCACGCCGCAAAAAAGAATGTATTCCGCGCTGGTGCGTGCCGCTTCCTGCGCCAGCTTGTAGGAGTCGCCGCGAAAATCGGCAAAGCGGATCACTTCATCCCGCTGGTAGTGGTGCCCCAGAATCGCCGCGCGCGGGCCCAGCTCTTCTCTGGCCGTGGCAATACGGGCATCCATTGTGTTGTCAGGGAGTACAAGATAATTATCGAGCGAGCAACTAACGCCTCGCTCTTCCATAGGAGCAATCGTGGTCGACATTTTTTCCGCCTTCAGTTCCGCGGCTAGTTGCCCCAGAACGGAGATGTTGAAAGCATCCACAGGCTCCAGCGGATACGCTGCGCCGTTAGGTGAGCCAATGCGAGCGCCGGATCGCGCGAGCAATTGGCGAGGGCGGAGCGGTTTACCGCGAAGCCCTCGAATAAACGGTGCCCTATCCACGGGGTTGTTGAAGCCCACAGTCTTACTAATTCGTTTGATGCCTCTCCCGCCGCGAAAGTCGCAAAAAGAGCGGCCCATGCAGGCTGAAAAAGCACGGGCTATTGTGCCATTAGGAGCGTTAAAGAGGCAAATCGGCGGGAAGCGGCAGGTTCATCGCCCGGAAATCACCGGCAGAATGCTAACGCGAAAGCAGACCCACTGAAAGATCGCCATCAGCAGAAACAATATTGCAGCCCACTCCGCAGGCAGCCCGGATTTAAATCGCGCAAAACCAGCAATCCCAATCATCGCGCACACACCCACAATGATCGTCATCGCAATTTCCACCGGAGAAAAATGTCCGCTCACACTATGGGAAATCCCAAGCAGGTAGCTCCAGATCAGCCCACAGATGACCAGCCAGAACAGAAACACCGGCAGCGCAGCCCATGCAGTTACGCGTGAGCGTCGAAAGCCCAGCGCAACCACAGCCCAGCAAGGCAAAGTCTGGATCACATGGCGCAAAATTGTATGGCTTGCCAATCCCACACCAATGACCAATGCCAGACTAATGCAAGCGCAGCAGACCGCAATCACCATCGGCGCTTTGGATTTTATCTCGGCTTGCACCAAACTCGATCCGTCCGTCGGAGCACTCATAAGTTAGCTGGCCGTCAGCCTTCTCACAATTTCTTCCACCACCGCATCGGCCCGCGCCGCAATCTGCTGCGGTGTCTGGTCTTGTATCGGATGCTGCACGTAAATGGCGTCAAATCCCGCGCGGCCCAATGCGCTGGCCTGTATCCGCGCCGGAGAGGTGAACTCCGCCGTTGCTACCGGCACTGCGGGGATACCCAGATTTTCCAGGTTGATCGTGTCGTGCAAACTGCACGTTGTGCACGATCCTCAATCCGCCAGCCCTTCCACCACCGCGTCCATGCCGCGCAGCTGCTCAATGATCTGCGGCGGCGCGTTCTTTGAGAACGTCGGCTTCTTGGTGCGCAAAACCTCGGCAGCGCCGTACCTGGTGCGCAGAATCTCTTCCAGCCGATCAAGAAAAATACTGCCGCCCGGCTTGCTGATGTCGAGAAGCCCAATCTTTTTTCCCGCCAGGCTCGCAAGCCGCGTCGGCGGTGTGGCTGCCTTCACCACGCTTTCATTTCCGGGATGAACAATTGTTACTGCCATGCTGCTCCTTTATTTTTCCGGAATCGGATACGTCACCATCTGGCTACCCGTCGCCCCCGTGGACCAGCTGCCCACCACCGCCGAAAACTTTCCCGCCGTGCCGCCGGTCACAAAAATGCTGATCGATTCAGGCGACCTGAATTTCTGGTAGCATGGCTCGCCGCGCACGGTGATCTCTTTATAATTCGCCGCCAGCTGCGTGCCTTCCGCGCGCTCCTCTTTCGAATAATGCCGGATCGGTATGCCCGTATTCTCAAAAAGAAATTGCCGCGCCTGCTCTTTAGTAATTCCATCGCGATGGATCGTCTTCACATGCTCGGGGCAAAGAATCACAATCGCCTCCGGCATCAGGCACGTGCGATAGCTCCACACCGTGGCCAGCGCGAATGAAATTGTTTCCAACACCGTCTTGCCCGCGGGCGCAGTGTGTTCGCTCACGCCACGCGGCGGCTCCGCCGCAAACAATGACACCGCGCTCTGCTCGCGCTTCAATCCGCGCGTCACATGAAACGGCTCCCACGGGTTCTCTTCTTCATTCTCGGCAATGCAGAAAGAAAACTTTCCCGGATTGCCCAGCGCGGACATATCAACTCCATCTGGCCTTCCGCCGCCAATGTTTAACAGGATCAACTGGAACGCCCGGCCCAGAGAACTATTCGCGCGCGCCACGTTGGAAAAAACATTCTGCTTTGACCAGAATCCCAGCTCCTGCCGCACCGGCCCATTGATCATTACCAGCGGCGCGGCAAAATGCGTCGTCGCCTGCACTCCGTGTATGTTGAAGCGCTCATCGCACGCCGCCCGCAGCAGCGGCAACAGCACACGCATCATCTCCGGCATGCAGCCAGCCATCACTGCATTGGCCGCAATTTTTTCCACCGTCGCTTCACCATAAAAAGGAGGCACGCGCGCAATCACCGTTTCCGCAGCCAGTCCGCTGGCCTTCACCATGGCCGCAACTTTTTCTACGGTCGGCGGCACCACCGGCAGTGCGTCACCAAATTGTTTCTGGCAATACTCAAAAGGATCTTCTTCATCGCGCAGCGTAATGCGCGTAGCAGGCTCGGCCGTGCGACGCAAAAACTTCATGCCGCTTTCTTTCGCATCGCCTTGCGTCTCCGGCTCCAGATGGCGAGAGCTGCAACCCGGCTTCCATGCTGGCGCTCCATCGTCAGGTGGCGCAATCGGCGCATTCCCCAACGCCGCCGCAAGTTCGTTCAATCCCTGCTTATCAAAGCCCACCAGCGTGCTTTGCAACTGGCCGTTTTCATCCAGCAGATAAATCGTTGGCACCGATTGCGGATTGTACTCCCGCGAAATCTTCAGCTCGCGGTCCAGCTCCACCGGATAAGCAATCCTCAACTGCTTCACAAACTCGCGCGTCGCCGCTTCATCATCCTGTGAGAGCCCAATCACCTGCACAGAATCTTTTTTCAGCGCATTGAGATACGGCAGAGCAAGCTGGCAGGTAGGGCAGTCCGTTTCAAAGAACACCAGCAAAGCTTTCTTACCGGGCTGCAGTCCGGGGACAGCCGTCGCTTTTTCAAGTTGTTGCATAAGCATTAAAGATAGAGATGGCTGAGCATTCCTGCAAGATGCTTCGGCGTCAAGTTTGAGTGCTCAGTAGAAGATTATTGAAGAGAAGAAAAGTTTCTTCTTTTTTGCTCGTAGGCTGCGATTTCTGCTTCGTGCTTCAGCGTGGTGCCAATCTCGTCCAGCCCTTCCAGCAGGCATGTGCGGGAAAACGGATCAATCTCAAAGCGCGCCTGAAATCCGCCGTTCCACGAAACCTGACACTGTTCCAGATCAATCTTCAGCCGATACAGCCCTGCGGCATCCCGCGCTGCCAGCTGCGCAATTTCCGCCGGACGCAGCACCACTGTCAGCATTCCATTTTTCAGGCAGTTGTTGGCAAAGATGTCAGCGAATGACGGCGCAATGATCGCGCGAAAGCCATAATCGCGTAGCGCCCACACCGCATGCTCACGCGATGATCCACAGCCAAAATTCTTTCCTGCCAGCAGAATACTTGCGCCTTTATACTGCGGGGCATTGAGCGGAAACGCGGCATCGGGCTTGCCTTCGCCATCATAACGCCAGTCAAAAAACAGAACGTCGCCGTAGCCGGTGCGCTCCACCCGCTTCAAAAACTGTTTGGGAATAATCTGGTCGGTATCAATATTGTCGCGCTGCAGCGCGGCCACAATTCCGGTATGAACGGTAAAACTTTGCATCACAGAATTAATCCTTGTAGTGCCAGTTGCGTATGTCCACAAAGCGCCCGGTAACCGCCGCCGCGGCGGCCATCGCCGGACTCACCAGGTGTGTGCGGCTGCCCGCGCCCTGCCGGCCTTCAAAATTTCTGTTGCTGGTTGACGCGCAGCGCTCGCCCGGCTTCAGCCGGTCAGCATTCATGCCCAGGCACATGGAGCATCCAGACTCGCGCCATTCAAAGCCTGCTTCGGTGAAAATGCGGTGCAGCCCTTCCTGCTCCGCCGCGCGCTTCACCTGCTGCGATCCCGGCACAATCATGCCTTGCACGCTACTGGAAATCTTTTATCCCTTCACCACCCGCGCAGCGCTGCGGATATCTTCCAGCCGCGCATTCGTGCATGAGCCAATGAACACGCGGTCCACGGCAATATCTTCAATGCGCGTGTGCGCGCTCAACCCCCTATATTCCAGCGCCCGCGCAATGCTGTTACGTTCAGAATCATTCGCGGCCCGGTCAGGACTGGGAACCTCACCGGTCACCGGCGCAGCCATTCCCGGATTGGTGCCCCACGTCACAAACGGCGCAATCTGCGCGGCATTGATATCGATGGTGGAATCAAACTTGGCTCCAGCATCCGACTGCAGCGTTGACCAGTCCTGCACTGCCTTG
>DASZMF010000583.1:0-2097 GCA_035552035.1 Candidatus Angelobacter sp. | reverse complement strand
CGATGATTAAGAAGGCTTCTGATTATATCAAAGCGCAAATTATATCACGGCAGCTCGGACGCATCTCAGTTTCTTGCATCGTGCTGAATGAAGTGTGATTAGGCCGCTCCTACGGAGCTAAGGGAATTTTCAACGTCCGTTCTACAAAGAGGCCGCTCCTACGGAGCTCTGGAGTTTGGCTCTTTTTTTTAGTTGGTGCTCAAGAATACGGCTGAGGCTAGAGGCACGCTGCATTTTTCCGACTTCTCATCGGGAGACCCTCCGGTCGTAAAGTTGGATAAATGTCCCGGGTTGAGCGCTTCGGCCCAAAGTTCGCGCCGTAATTGGTTGATGAGTTCGCTGGTGGTGGCTCGTTCCTGCTTTTTGCGCCGGTACCATTTGGCTTCCAGCAACCGGTCGGGAGCGCCATTTTTTCCATATGCTTTGACCGAAGCCATCAGCAACAGGGCGTAGGCTGCCACCGCCAGGGCCGGAGCGTTTTGATTGGACGCTTCGGTGCGCACCTGGGCCTGCCCAACGCCCAGGATCGTCTTCTCATCCCGGAAATTGACTTCAATGTCCCAGCGCCAGAGAAAATCCTGGAGCAAATCCTCCAAGTTCATTTGCGGATCGGTGCAGACCAGAAAGGCCGGTTGGCGATACAGCAGCTTGCCACCCTTTTTCAAACGGTAACCCAGAGGCTTGATGACCACCACCTGTACCGGTCGGGCCGCCCGGTCCAGGCGCATCACCACCGGACCCAAGCGCTTGATTTGAAAGTCATGCATCTTGCCGGCGGCAAAAGCCCGCACTGTTTGGAAGGCCACCTGGTCGTCCTTGAGCAGTTGCTCAGGAGTCGCCAACAACTGGCCATATTTGCGTTTGCGTCCCAAAGCAGGCTGAACCTCCGGCAGTTCGTGCAGGACGGCGTCCTTGCGCAGACGCCCCACGACCACCGTGCGGGGCGGCACCTTTTTCAAAAAGGTCTTGTTGGTGAAGCGGCCGTCCACGCTCACGATGAGCCCGCGCGCCGCCGAACCCTTTTGGTCCATGTCCTGGCGCAGCGCCGCCATCCGTTGAAAGCCCGCGCAATTGATGTTCCGTTCGGCCTTGATCTTCTTGTAATCCTCCAGTTCCTGGGCCGAGGCATTTTTGGCGGGCTTGGGCGGCAACACCGCATGTTGAAAGTCGATCGGCACCATCCGGGCGCTGCCGCCACCTTGCGGCAGCGCCGCGGAAATTTGCAGCACGCGCAAGCCCCGGACGAAATTGACATGAAAGGGCGGACTCATCGGATCGCGCTGGTAGCGCACGCCATGAATCTTGCGCCCGGTCTTGCGCGGCAGGGAATCATCCATCGCCACCACCAGCGGTTGGTTCCCCTCCAGGGTCTGCTCCACCGCCATACGAACCTGGCCAAAGACCGCCTGCTCATCAAAACGAGCTTGCGAGTAAAGACGGTAATCCGCCGACCAATCCAGTTGGTGGCGGTTTTGCGCGCGCAACAGGGAACTAATGGTGTGGCGGCCAAAGCCAACCAAGTGGGCCAGACAATGGCGGCGGGCCCGCGCAAAGTTTTGCGGACATGAAAAAGCCGGGGCCATCGCGCCAAGGAGATTTTCTAGTTCCTGGAGGAGCGTAGAGTTTTTTTTAGCTCGATGGGGTTGGGGGGCACCTTTTTCCGGGAAAGGATGAGGTTGCCTTTATCGGCGATGGTCCACTCGACATCTTCGCCCTTGGCAAAGTCCATGCCCTGAGCGATGGCGGCAGGAAAGTTGATGTACCACTGCTGGCTTTCCTTGCGTTGTATCAGTTGCACTTTAGTTGGATAACCCATATGCGCTAATACTAGTCATATAACTAGATATTACAATTAAAAAATAAGACCCGCTGTAAATCGCTGTAAATCTATCTAGTCAGGGCCAAACTCCAGATGCTTTAGCATGTCATCTGCGTGAAATTTGGAACACGCTAAAGCCGTAACCATTCAATTCAGCCACGGATGAAACACGGATTGAACACGGAGAAATGCAGGCAGAAGCCATTTTTCAAGGCAGGAAAGGTGATCAGCTTTGGTGAGTGCTTTTTGAACCGCCCAAAATGGCTGTTCACCGCTCC
>DASZMF010000582.1:0-5190 GCA_035552035.1 Candidatus Angelobacter sp. | reverse complement strand
GGAAGTTCTTTGTGCCGGCAAGCCAGTTGCTGACAGCCTGCAATCGTGGAACTGGAATTATCCCGTGGGAGCCGGAGATTACGCGGCGCTCTATCCCAAAGCGTGGTTTGATTACCGCGCGCCAGAACTCCCAGTACACCTGGTGCTCGAACAGTTCTCGCCAATCATTCCAGACAACTACAAAGAAACCAGCTATCCAGTAGCTATGTACAACTGGTACGCCAGTAACGACACGCAGCAGACGCAGACAGTCTCAATCATGTTTTCCTGGACAAACATGATTGGATGGTTTCGCGATAGCAGTCCAAATTTTGCAAACCAGATCAACGCGCAAGATACCAACCATTTTCGCAGCCAGCCAATGGCCAATGGTTCGATGAAGGGAATTGTTTTTGATCGAGTCAGATCGGGTAACGCGGTGCAGGAAGAATGGGACGGACAATTCGCCATTGCGGCGATGGAGTCGCCTGGGGTGGAAGTAAGTTATCTCAGCACCTTCCTGCCGGAAGGCGATGGCAGCCAAGTATGGAAGCCGTTTGCCAGTAACGGATCATTGCCCAATGGGGACCAGAACTTTGCCAGTAGCGGCGAACAACAGGCTGGCGCGATCGCGGTAAAGTTCACGTTGCGTCCAGGGGAAAAGAAAACCATTCCCATGGTGCTCTCATGGGACATGCCGATTGTCCAATTTGGCGGCGGCCGCAAATGGCTGCGGCGCTATACGGATTTCTTTGGCACCAGCGGTACACACGCCTGGGACATTGCCGCCACCGGGCTTCGCGAGGGCCAGAGCTGGAGCCGCCAGATTGACGACTGGCAAGCCAAGTATGTGAATGATGAATCCAAGCCTCTATGGTATCGAGGCATGCTCTTCAATGAAATGTACATCCTTGCTGACGGAGGCACGGTATGGGCGCATGAACTGAAAGGTGTAAATACTGATCGCGGCCCGAATAGTGCGATCGTCAGCAACCCAAAGCTCGGCATCACTGATAGTTCGTTTTCCGCTCTTGAATGCTTTGATTACCCCTTCTACGGAACGCTCGACGTCCGGTTTTACGGCTCCATGCCGCTGGTAAAGTTCTGGCCGGAAATTGAAAAACAGGAGATGCGTGAATTCGCCGCCACCGTCCCGCAAGAAAACAAGGAAAAGTATTTGTGGGAATGGAAGCTGGTCTTTGAACATCAGATGGAGTTGATGCAACGCAAAGTTGCCGGAGCGTTGCCGCACGATCTGGGCAATCCGGTAGAAGATCCATTCATTGCACCGAACCAGTACCAATGGCAGGATTCAACGCATTGGAGAGACTTGAATACCAAGTTTGTTCTTCTGGTGTGGCGTGATTACGCGCTTACTGGAAAACAAGACAAAAAGTTTCTCCAGGATTCTTATGACAGCGTAAAGCAATCCATGGTTTACATGCGCCAGTTCGATAAAGACAATGACGGCCTGATTGAGAATGGCGGTTTCCCCGACCAGACGTATGACGTATGGATCACACGCGGCGTCAGCGCATATAGTGGCGGGCTTTATCTTGCAGCGTTGCGCGCCACGGAAGAGATTGCACGCGCGGTTGGAGACACCAAGACTGCGCAGGAATACAAAGACCTGTTTCAGCGCGCGCAAGCCAGTTACATCAAGAAGCTCTGGAACGGCGAATACTTTAACTACGACGAGAACAGCGACTACCACACCAATATCATGGCCGATCAACTTGCCGGCCAGTGGTATGCCAACCTCACCGGATTGGGCGATCTAGTGCCCCCGCAGATGCGGCAATCCGCCATGCGCAAGGTGTTTGATTTCGACGTAAAAAAATATGCCAACGGAGAATTGGGCGCGCTGAACGGAATGTCCGCAGACGGAACGACGCTCACCATCAACGAACAAGTGCAGGAAGTTTGGACCGGAACAACGTTCGCCGTTGCCTCGGAGATGATGGCGGAAGGTCTGACGCAGGAAGGCTACGCGACCGCCAAGGGTATCTACAACGGCGTGTATGAAAGATTCGGCTATTGGTTCCGCACACCAGAAGCCTGGGGATTAGACGGACATTACCGTGCCGGTATGTATATGCGTCCGGGGGCGATCTGGTCCATGGAAATGGTCACTGAGCAGCAAGCCGCTAAATCACACGCTCAAGCAGCAGGTGGACACTAACAAAGCTCGGAATACAGATTGAGCTGACTTATTTTCGCGTTTCTGGAGCATCGATGCCCGCAGTACACGTGACGCATAAGATCCTTTCCACGGTAGATCTGGTCATCATAGGTCTGTATTTTTGCGTGGTCTTTGCGATTGGGTTTTATTTCTCGCGCAAGGAGCGCACCTCAAAAGATTATTTTCTGGCCAGTCGCAACGTTGGCTGGTTTGCCATTGGCGCTTCACTCTTTGTATCAAATATTTCCACTGAACATTTCATTGGGCTGGCTGGCTCTGGAGCTTCATCAGGACTAGCCGTGGGCCATTTCGAATGGCTGGCCTGTTTCATGCTGTTGATCCTGGGCTGGGTGTTTGTGCCGTTTTATCTGCGGTCCAATGTTTTCACCATGCCGGAATTTTTGGAGCGGCGGTTTAATCGCTCCTGCGCAACTTATCTCGCCAGCATTTCAGTGCTCGCTTATATCTTCACCAAGATTTCAGTTCATCTGTATGCCGCTGCCATTGTGCTGGAACGCGTAGTCGGATGGAGTCCAATGACCTCGGCGATCATCTTGGTCGTTGCAACCGGAATCTACACTATTGCGGGCGGACTTGCGGCCGTGATCTATACCGATCTGGTGCAGACGCTCATTCTGGTTGCCGGCGCATTGATTCTCACCATACTTGGACTACATGAGGCAGGCGGATTTACAGCTCTGCGGGCCGCTCTACCAGCCAGCTACTTCCACATGATCAAGCCTGCCAGTGACAGTGCTTTCCCGTGGACAGGAATCTTTTTTGGAGCGCCTATTCTCGGCATATGGTATTGGTGCACAGACCAGGTGATGGTACAGCGCGTGCTTTCCGCCAAGAATGAAGGCAACGCCAAGGCTGCAACTATCTTTGCCGGATTCCTGAAAATCTTACCGGTATTCATTCTTGTTTTGCCGGGACTGATTGCCGTGGGGCTCTATCGCGAGTTATTTCAGTTTGGTCCGGATGGCCAGGTGTTGAACGGCGATATCGCTTTTCCCACCATGATTGTGAACCTTCTGCCGAGCGGGTTAGTGGGATTGATGATTGCCGCGCTGCTCGCCGCGCTGATGGGTGCGATGAGTTCAGTCTTTAACTCTGCCTCTACGCTGATCACGCTGGATTTCTATAAGAAGTATCGTCCGAACGCGACAGAAAAAAATCTGGTGACCTTTGGCCAGGCCGCTACCGGAGTTATGGTTGTTCTGGGCCTGCTCTGGGTGCCGTTTATCCATCTCATCAGCAGCCAGCTTTATATCTACCTGCAAAGCGTGCAGGCTTACATCAGCCCGCCCATTGCCGCGTGCTTTATTTTTGGAATTTTGTGGCCCCGGCTGAATGGCACTGGCGCATTTTCATCGCTGCTAACTGGCTTCGCGCTGGGAGCGCTGCGGTTCTGCATGGAACTGAAAGAGCGCGCCGTTGGCGGGCACTATTTCACCTCTGGCATTGCGGCGTGGCTGGTCAATATCAACTTTTTGCATTACGCAATTTTCATGTTCGTGGTCTGCTCCGTGGTTTTGATTGCAGTAAGTCTGGCGACAAAAGCGCCGGAACGCAGCCAGTTAGCCGGGCTCACGTTTGCAACTGTGAGCCAGAAACTGGACGTTCAATCGACAGGCGCGCTGGCGCTGAACGCAACGGAGACGCCATCAGAGCGTCGCCTGAACATAGCTTTTAGTTTGGTGCTGGCCCTGACCGTGATTGGGTTATGGATTTATTTCCGGTGAGTTAATGCTGATTCGCAGTCTCCAGTCCGTGGTGCAGCGTGAACAGGCCCTGAGTAGATTTCTGCCTGCCGGTACGTCAGGATTGATGCGCCGCTGGATGAGCGGCAAGTTGCTTGGCATGGCCGATATTTACATTCCTTATCGTCTCTACAAAGTAAATATTGAAGATCGCCGGTTACGAAGCGCACGCCTTCTTGCGGTGGACGCCTTGTCCGGCAATCTTGATCCCTTTGAGTTCGCTGAGTCGCCCATAGATAACAGATGTACAGATATTGAGACACGCAACTATCTTCCAGCGCAATTATCTGAGTCTGAAACTCATGTGGCGGCCCTGGCAAGATTCCGCAGGCTGGTATTTTCTGCGGGATTCTTTCGGCTGGCCAAGCCGGTGATTTCTGTGGAACTGATTGAGTCAGATCTCTTCATTCCTTATTGGGCGGGATTTTATGGGGAAGAGAAGAGCGTTAGTGTGCTCATGCTCGACGCAATACGAGGAACCATTGAAGGCGGCAAAATTACAAATTCCGTAAAAACGTGGCTACACGATGCCAATGGCTGTGCCGCTCAGCCGAGGTGCGCCGGATAGTTTTCATGTTCAGTTCCATCCCGAAGTTTGACCTGAAAGAAGGGGGTACGTATGTTCTCGGGAAATCTGCAAGCAACCAACCGTTTTCAATCCACCATTTTCATCATTTTTCTTTTCCTCTTAAGTTTGTCTATCAGTGCACGTGTAGATGCACAAACTGTTGTAGTCGGGCCTGGTAGTTATACAACGACGCTTCCAGCCGGAGCGACTGCGCCTTCCGCGCAAATCTTCAATACTGTAGCCGGGCCAAAACCCACACACAGATTCTGGACGGCCAAGAGCTGGTATGCCGACAATATTGTGAATGGCGCCGTGACGTTTGGCGGCGGTGGCGGCGGGCCTTACAACATGTTTTCCCAACCGCTGGGAATGCAGACAACCGCGAGCGGCCTGTTGATTGGCTTTGATGCAGCAGTGAACAACGGCGGAACTTTCTTCCAGCAGCCCTTTGAAGGCGACCTGACGATTGGTGTAGCCGGTCTGAATGCCGCCAGCGTGAACGTGAGCGCTTACACCGATTGGACCGTGGATTTTAATTTTGGCCCAATCACGACGCGCGTTGGCCGCGGCATGCCGTTTGTCTATGTCACGACGACTGGCGCGAATCCGGCAGTGAGTTTTGCCGGGCAGCCAACGGTTTTCAGCAACAACGGAAATATTCTTGGCGTGAGCATTGCCAATAATAATTATGGTTTGTT
>DASZMF010000581.1:0-1528 GCA_035552035.1 Candidatus Angelobacter sp. | reverse complement strand
TAAATTATTTAAGATAAATGTCTTGACTTCCTAAGTTCACGGTTAATATGTGACGCAGACTTTAATCTGCGAGAAACGCGATGATTTAACGCCAGGACGGAGGACAAACCGCGGAACTTCGAAATCCTGGATCCCACGGCTTGCGCCATTGGTTTCTACACATCTATCCGGTTGACGGTGTGGGCGTTGGGGCAAGATCGGGGAGGATTTGGCGAGCGAGATTTTGCAGTTCTTCAAGAGTTCGATTCTCCAACAAATGCAGCATCGAAAGTAGCACACCCAATCCCGCCAGCAATGCAGGCTCGGTAAATCCCGGCTGGGCCTTGCCCTTCTTCATCAATCGCCCGCTCAATTGCACTAGCACGCCGCGCAATGTTGCCGCCTCCGGCCGGGTATCGCGCGCCAATTGCCACACCACAATTCCAGCCATTGCCGCCACTGTAAGTCTGCGCGCCAATGCCGCAGCATTATCCTGTAACCAGTATTCAGCCTGCTGTCCGGCGCTCTTCAAGAGCTTATGATAAGATTCAATACGCCAGCGCCAATAATACCAAAGCGCCACTGTGGCGGCGGAAACTCTCATAGGAAGATTGCTGAGTAACAGCCACTGCGCCAGCACCGTGCCATCCGCGTCTCGAACTTCGCTAACGATTAATCTCAGTTCTAGTGGCGCGCCGGCAATATTCCGATGAGTCGCTTTGCCGTTGAGAACGCGGTGCGTGCGCGCGGGACGCTTCAAGATCACGCGCGTCTCTCCTGTATATTGCAGCGCGTCCTTTCCATGAAATTTTACCGGACGTGTTTCGAGCAAAGATACTTGAGCGGCTGAATCAATGAGCTTTTGTTGGCGGCCTTCGTGTATCACCCGAGGATTGTCTTTCGCACGCACCAGAAAATTCCGTCCCTTCGAATTCCATGTGCGCAAGTGTCCGATCGAATCTCCCTCGCGATCCACGATGTAGACCAAGGGCCGTCCCAATTGCAATTTGTTCACGTACTCCATCACAGGTTCCAAACCATCCAACGCGGAAGTCGCCTTCAACGGCGTAACACTCCTGGTGCTATGAATGCCATCGCCAGCGCTCAATTCAAGACAGACAGGGGCAAGCGGACTGCCACGCTGATCCGAAATGAGCAGCGCAGTCAACAATTTGTAGCCCAAGTCGCTGCTTCTAGCCATAACGATGCGGTCACGCTTAGACTCATGTTTACCATAGTGCAGCAAGCACCAATCCAGGGCGACCAGCGCCCATTCCTTGCAAGATTGCTCGACACCAGCTTTGGTGGACTCAATTAAGGGCATAGCCAACTGCGGCAATGTCACGCGGGAATTGGAATAAAAACGCCAAGCAGCCTGAGCAGCCGTAAAAGCCTGATTGCAATCAGGCAAAGCACGCAGCCCGGCTGCAGTCTGATGAGCTGTCGAAAGATGCGCCATCACCAATTGCCGGTAACGATTTTGGAGCCGAGGCTCCGCAGGAAGTAAAGGAACATGCTAACATTATTCGGCTAGGGACTGGGATAAACT
>DASZMF010000580.1:0-1538 GCA_035552035.1 Candidatus Angelobacter sp. | reverse complement strand
CCATCCAGCGGCAGCACGCTGAGATAAATAAAATTCACCGCGATATAAAGCAGGATCACCACGCCGGTGCCAATTGCAAGTGAAAGCGGCAAATTGCGCTTGGGATTTTTCACCTCGCCGGCGGTGAACGTCACGTTGTTCCACGCGTCAGCGGAAAATAATGAGCCTACCTGCGCCACGGCCAGAATCGTCAACGCGCCCACAAACGGACCAGCCACGGTGCCGGTAGCGGAGTGCGGATAGTCCATCCGCCAGAAGTTGTGGAAGTTGGCGGCGATAGCGTAGGAGTTGCGTCCGACAAAAACTCCGGCAAGCACCAGCCCCGCCAGCGCAGAAACTTTGGCGATGGTAAACAGGTTCTGCACCGCCGCGCCGGTCTTGAGACCAAACATATTCAGAATAGTTAAAAAGATCACCACCAGAATGCCACACAGATTCTGCGTGTTCAGGCCTACATCCATGTTGCCCAGAACCATGGGACCAACGTTGATCGGAGGAACATGCGCGATGTGCCAGATCCAATGGTCAGCGGCAACGCTGGGGAAAAAATATCCCAGGAATTTGCCAAAGGCCACGCCCACGGCGGCGACGGTGCCGGTCTGGATCACCAGGAACAGCGTCCATCCATATAAGAAGCCCCAGAGCGGGCCCAGCGATTCGCGCAGATAGACGTACTGTCCGCCGGCTTTGGGCATCATGGCGGCAAGTTCGCCATAAGAGAGCGCGCCCACGACCGTCATAAAGCCGGTCACCAGCCATGCGCCAATCAAGAGCGCGGGCGAGTTGACCTCACGGGCAATCTCAGCCGACACAATAAAGATGCCGGAGCCAATCATTGACCCCATCACCAGGGTGGTAGCGCTGGTGAGGCCCAGCCCTTTCACTAATTCAGGCCCAGCCTGGGCTGTGGTCTGAGGCGTTTGTACGTCCGCTGAAGATGGCATATTGTTCTGTATGTTTTACCCCAAAACGCGCAGAAAATCCGCAACTGCTTTGCCCGGGGACTCAAGAAGGTCAGAAATCACGGCCACGGAGTCCGCTCCGGCATCCCGTACCTGGCGGCAATTCAGCCGGGTAATGCCCCCAATTGCGACTAGTGGCTTGCTCGTGGCCTGCCGCGCCTGCTTTACCCCTTCAATCCCTACCACTGGATCAGGATTTGCCTTGGATCCCGTGGCAAACACCGGTCCAACGGCAATGTAATCGACAGGAAGGGTGTCAGCTTCGCGGACTTGAGCGAGGTTATGGGTGGAAAAGCCGATCAGCTTTCCGCCCACCCTTTCGCCGGCGATTTCCGTAGAACGTTGCTTTGTGTCTGCGAAAGGATGGGGCACCCGTTGAGTGGATACTCTTAAAGACTGTGAGGGATGGGATACAGAGTGGAATATCCTCCGCGCTGCCTCAGGAGAAAGGTCGTCCTGTCCCAAGTGAACTCCATCGGCGTCCGAGGCTAGGCACAAATCCACGCGATCATTGATGATCAACGTGGCCTTATCCAGGGTTATCCTGCGCAGCTCGCGCGCACAGCTCAGAAAGCG
>DASZMF010000579.1:0-3053 GCA_035552035.1 Candidatus Angelobacter sp. | reverse complement strand
TTCACGCGCATTCTCCCGCTTTGCTATTAGTACGCATTCTAAGGGTGGTTTGGATTTCAGGGCCGTGGCGTTCTCGAGACTCAGGCAGCTGTATTTCCATAACCATCGTAACAAATCTGTTTTGAGACGGCGAACGTATTGAATTTGGTTCAGTTACGGTAAAGAGCCCCGGTAGTTTTTCGCATTTAGAGCTGTGAGGGAGTTCTGGAGCCGCAACCAGCATTGGTGTACTATCTCCCGCATGCGAACAAGAACGGCTGCTCTTCTATTATTTGCTTTCCTCTTTCTTTCGACGTTTGCTTTCTGTGATGACGCGCCAGACTTCACCATCAAAAAAATAGGTGATGGTGTTTACGCGGCCATTGGCAGCGATACCGGCAAAGCCGGCAGCAATGCAGGATTTATTGTGGGCAGCAACGGCGTAGTGGTGGTGGATACGTTTGAAGATCCAGCCCCGGCGCGCGACCTGCTGGCCGAAATCAAGAAGATCACTAATTTGCCCATCCGTTGTGTGGTAAATACCCACTACCACCTTGACCACACTGGCGGCAATGCGGTATTTGCCCAGGCTGGAGCCACCATCCTGGCGCATCGCAACGTACGGCACTGGCTGCATACAGAGAATCTCAAATTCTTCGGCGCCAATCCCAAGCCAGAACAAAAAGCCATGGTTGAAGCCTTGACGATGCCGGACGAAGTCTACACAGACGCAGTGGATATTTTTCTGGGTGACCGAAAAATCCAGGTGCGTTACATACCGGGCCACACCGGCGGAGATTCAGTGGTGATTGTGCCGGATGCCAACGTGGTGTTTGGCGGCGACCTGATCTGGCAAAAGCACCTGCCCAACCTGATTGACGCTACCACCAGCGATTGGGTAAAGACTCTGGAAACTCTCCTGGCCGACCACTCTTCCGCAACCTTTGTCTCCGGCCATGGCGATGTAGCCACGGTAAGCGACGTCCGCGATTTTCACGATTATCTGGTCGCGTTGCGCGATGCCGTAGCCAAAGCCCAGGCCGCAGGGCAGACCGATAAGGCGCTGATCGACACCGTGCTGCCGCAATTGCAGGAGAAATACGGCAGCTGGGGATTCTTCAAAGCTTTTTCCACGCGCAACATCACGCAGACTGCGGCAGAACTGAAAGGGACGAAGAAAGTGCCGGTTCCTGCGGCGGAAAACACGACGCCAGCTAAATAAGACACCAGCCAAATAAAAGGTGGATATGATTCGCAAACAATCTTGTGTTTTCCGGCCGGTGAGTTTTCTTCTTCCGGCCTTCTTTTTTCTATTTTGTGCTCTGCCAGCAACCGCACAAATACCTGCTCCGCCTGCAACACGGCAAGACAATGTAAAAGAAGTTATTCACGGCGTTGAGATCACAGATCCATATCGCTGGCTGGAAGATCAGGATGGTAAAGAGACGCGCGACTGGGTGTCAGCAGAAAATGCATATACGCATGCGCTCCTTGACAAGTTGCCGCAGCGTCCTGCGATCTCCAAACGCCTGATGGAGATGCTGAAGCATGACACGATCAGCGCTCCATTTGAAGAGAACGGATATTACTTCTTTACTAAAAAAGGCGCTGATCAGGACCTGCCGAGCATCTATCGGCGCAAAGGGCCAGCAGGCCAGGACGAGTTGCTGATTGATCCGCTGCCTATGAGCGCTGACCATACGACCAGCGTGGGAATCGACGACGTTACTTCCGATGCCAGCCTGATGATTTATTCAGTCCGCCATGGCGGAGAAGATGAAATTGAACTGCACATCATGGATTTGAATGCGCACCATGACCTGCCAGAAGTTTTTCCGCGCGCGTTGTACATGGGCACATCATGGAAGAAGGATAAAAGCGGTTTCTATTACACCGTGGGCCGTCGCGACACTGGCAGGCGTATTTGTTACCACGCTCTTGGCTCTGACCGGGCCAAAGATGCTGTGATCTTTGGTGAAGGCTATGGGCAGGACACATGGCTGGGTGCTGGTGTATCAGAAGATGGCCGCTACCTTTTAATTGATGTGCAGGCAGGATGGGCGAAAAACGATCTGTTCATCCAGAACTTGAAAGAGGGCGGTGCGATTCAGCCGCTGATCACCGGCCTTAACGCTCATTTCAGCCCGCGTTTTGCCGGCAACTTTCTTTTTGTCCAGACGGATTGGCAGGCGCCGCGCAACCGTATCTTGAAGATCGACCTGCGCGATCCTAAACGGGAAAAGTGGCAGGAGATTGTTCCCACGACGCAAGACTCAATTGAAAGCTTTGCCTTGATTGGCGGCAAGCTCTTTGTGAATTACATGCACAACGTAACTTCACGCATCGCCATTTTTTCTGCCGAGGGGAAACCGCTGGGTGAAGTTGCGCTACCTTCTGCCGGGTCGGCAGGAGTTTCTGGCCGCTGGGACAAAGACGAAGGTATCCTCTCTTTTTCTTCTTACACAACGCCGGCTTCCACATATCGTTACTCGGCCTCGACCGGCAAGCGCGATCTCTGGTTCCGCAGCCCGGTGCCGTTTGATTCTGACAAATATGAAATGGAGCAGGTCTGGTACGCGTCAAAAGATGGCACCAAGGTGCCAATGTTCTTGGTGCATCGCAAGGGGTATAAGCCGGATGGCAAGACACCTACCATCCTTTATGGCTACGGCGGATTCAATATAAGCCTGAATCCGAACTTCAGCGCGAATGCTGCCTGGTGGGTGGAGCAGGGCGGAGTCTATGCTGTGGCCAATCTGCGCGGCGGTTCAGAGTTTGGAGAGGCATGGCACAAGGCCGGCATGCTGGAAAAGAAGCAAAATGTTTTTGACGACTTTATTGCCGCTGCGGAATGGCTGATCAAGAATAAATATACGAATCCTGAGAAGCTTGCGATCTGGGGCGGAAGCAATGGCGGTCTGTTGATGGGCGCAGTAGTAACACAGCGTCCCGAGCTGTTCCGCGCCGTGATCTGCGAGCACCCTGACCTGGACATGGTGCGCTATTACAAGTTCACCAAAAATAATAATCCTCCAGCTCTTCTGGAATATGGCAACGCTGCCGATCCGGAGCAA
>DASZMF010000578.1:0-2100 GCA_035552035.1 Candidatus Angelobacter sp. | reverse complement strand
CGCGACAGGAAAAATCACAAGTTAATGCTGCGACGCGTCAGTCAGAAGTACGTCAATCTGAAGCACGTCAATCAGCCGTTCGCCAAGCCGCGGTTCGCCGGTCAGAAAAAGCGGCACAAGCGGCTGAACTCGGCAAACAAGTTTTGCAGGATGGCGCGAAGATCGCAGCCAAAACCTGGGCTGGCGCATTGGCGTTGACCTCTTCCACGGCGGATACCGTCCGCGACCAATTTCGCGTCTATAAGAAGCGTGCACAGGTTCGGTCGGCAGAGCAGCGGGCGGCACAGGCAGCCAAGATGCTTGACCTGGAACAGCGCCGGGCTGAGGCGCAGCAAAGAGCGCAAGAGTTGGAAGAGGCGCGCATAGCAGCGTCAGTGCGGTTAACAGAATTGCTGCAGCAGCGCGCTCCCGGATTACAGGAGCAAAGCCAGCGCGAGCAAAGTTTGCGTGATCAAAATCAACTGGAGCACGGACTCTGGCAGCCCAGCACGTACGCGCACAGTGTTCCTAAATCTAAAGAAGAGACCAGACGTGAAGCTGCGACCGTGGCAGGTTCCACAAAGCCAGCGCCACCTGTGCCTCCGGCTTCGAAATCGAAATCGGCCAGCGCCACGATCAAGACCACGCCTGCGGCGCTGTGGAGCAAAGTCACTCCGCCATTCCGTGCTGTGCTTACCGGAGCCGCTGCCGTGAGCGCGCTCTTTATTATGGGCATTGCGCTGGGAGTGTTTCATTCACATGATCCGCTGGCGAGTCCGGCGAACCATGCTTCTGCTGCGAACGGCGCTGCCGCGCCAAGCGCAGGAGCTACAGCTCAGCCTAGCGAAACAGCACAAGCCGCTTCAGCCAAGCCACAGCCCGGAACGAACGCTCCAGCTGTAACGACTGATGCTAAAGCGCAATCACCGGCCAAGCCTTCACCGCGGGTTCAGCGGGCAGTGCAACTGGTGTCGCAACAGGCTGAAACTAATATTGGTGATGATGTGGTGATCCGCCGCTTCTCGCGTCCGGTGCCCACGCAGCAACCTAAACAGGCAGGACAGCAAGCCGGCTTGAAACATTTTTCTGATCTGGATAATTGACAGCGTAGCCAGAAAAGTTCACAGAGAACTCAGATCACTAGCTAGAAAAAATAAAAGCCCTCATAGTTCAGAGGGCTTTCTTTTTACTATCAATCTTTTTGCGATCCACAGATTCTTGCGGTCGAAGTTATTTCACTCCAGCCAGCTTCTCTACCAGCTGCGAGTAGTCAGTTTTCTCGATGCCGTAAACCTTCTTATTGAACTCGTCCACTTTCTGCGAGTAATTCATGGAGCAAAATTTTGGGCCGCACATGGAGCAGAACTTGGCGTCTTTGTAATAGTCGTCGGCCAGGGTTTCGTCATGCATGGAGCGCGCGGTATCAGGATCGAGCGAGAGCGCAAACTGTTTTTCCCAATCGAAGGTGTAGCGAGCGTAGCTGAGAGCGTTGTCGCGGTCCTGCGCGCCGGGGCGATGCCGTGCGATGTCCGCTGCATGCGCTGCAATTTTGTAAGCGATGATTCCGTCTTTTACGTCTTTCTCATTGGGCAGGCCAAGATGTTCTTTGGGTGTGACGTAGCAGAGCATGGCTGCGCCGTGCCAGCCGATCATCGCCGCGCCAATGGCTGACGTGATGTGGTCATAGCCCGGAGCAATGTCTGTGACGAGTGGTCCCAGCACGTAGAACGGAGCGGCGTGGCAGAACTCAACTTCTTTATCCACCTGCTCTTTGATCTTGTCGAGCGGAACGTGGCCCGGACCTTCAATCATCACCTGCACATCGTGCTCCCAGGCTTTCTTGGTCAGCTCGCCCAGAGTGCGCAGTTCGGCGAACTGGGCTTCGTCGCTGGCGTCGGCAATGCAGCCAGGGCGAAGGCCGTCACCGAGTGAATACGAAACGTCATACTTTTTGAGAATCTTGGTGATGTCGTCAAAGCATTCGTAGAGGAAATTCTGCTTGTGGTGATGGGCCATCCACTGGGCCAGGATCGCGCCGCCGCGGCTTACGATTCCGGTAATGCGTTTGGAGATCAGCGGCAGATACTGCACCAGCACGCCGGCATGGATCGTCATGTAATC
>DASZMF010000577.1:0-1943 GCA_035552035.1 Candidatus Angelobacter sp. | reverse complement strand
TCATGTCCGTCTCCTGCTTTCAAAAGGTCTTCTTTTAAAAAGACCTTTGGAGATTGGTCAGTTGCAGTATAGATGATTCGCCACAGCAGCCGCTTGTGCGCGATGTTTGAGTTTTTGCGCTAAGACCGCGAACGCGCAGCTCTGCTCTCTAGTTGGTGACGAAATCGCGCAAAGCGTTTCTGTGATTTGCGAAAAAGGGGGATAGCTAACCATGTTCACGTGCACCGCCGCCCTCGGCGGTGGCTCGTTCCTAATCAGTGTTATCAGTGCGGATCAGTGGCGAGATTCTGTGCGGGTGCCCCATCCTTCGCGCTTTTGCGAAGGGTGGGTTTCGAATTTACGCCCAATACGTCCGATCCAATGTCCGATACTGAATGGCCTCGGCAATGTGCTTGCTCTCAATCTGCGGATTGCCTTCCATATCGGCCACTGTGCGCGCGACCTTCAGAATCCGATCATGCGCGCGGGCGCTCAGCCCCTGCTGCTGCATGGCGCGTTCCAGCATGCGTTCACTGTCACTGCCCAGGTCGCAATAGGTGCGGATCTGGCGCGAGCTCATCTGCGCGTTGGAGTAGTTGCGCTCTCCGGCGGCGGCAAAGCGGTTGAGCTGCACCTCGCGGGTACGCACCACGCGCTCGCGAATCTGCGCGGAGCTTTCTGTCTTACTGTCACTGCCGCGAAGCTCTTTGTAATTCACCGCAGGCACGTCAATGTGTATATCAATGCGGTCCATGAGCGGGCCGGAAATTTTTGAGACGTAGCGCTGGATCATCGTCTCCGAGCACTGGCACTGGCGCTGTCCCGACCCGTGATAGCCGCACGGACAAGGGTTCATCGCGGCAGCCAGCATGAAGCGCGAGGGAAATGTAAGCGACATGGAAGCGCGGGCAATTGTCACCGTGGAATCTTCCAGCGGCTGGCGCATTACTTCCAGAACGTTGCGCGGAAACTCCGGTAGCTCGTCAAGAAAAAGGACACCGTTATGCGAGAGCGAAACTTCTCCCGGACGCGGAATGATTCCGCCGCCAATCAAGCCCGCGTCAGAGATGGTGTGATGCGGCGCACGAAAAGGGCGCGTGCTTACCAGCCCTGCTGCGGCGTCCAGCACGCCGGCCACGCTGTGAATCTTGGTGGTCTCCAGCGCTTCTTCAAACGTGAGCGGCGGCAGGATTCCAGAGATGCGCTTGGCCAGCATCGTCTTGCCCGAGCCCGGCGGGCCGATCATCAGAATGTTGTGTCCGCCGGCGCAGGCAATCTCCAGCGCACGCTTGGCGGTGAACTGTCCGCGAACTTCCTTGAAGTCCGGGCCACCGCTCTCCTGGGTTTCACCCAGCATCTGCGTGGTATCCACTTTGAGCGGCAGCACGCCTTCGCCATTGTTCAGCAGGTTCACCACATCCATCAGCGACTTCACCGGATAAACATTTACGCCGCCCACCACCGCAGCCTCACGTGCATTGACCTCCGGCACAATCAGGTTGGCAATTTTCTTAGATCGCGCAGCAATGGCAATAGGCAGTGCGCCACGCACACCACGAATGCCGCCATCGAGCGAGAGTTCGCCCACCATCACATAGTCGGTCAGCTCTTTCTTGATCAACCCGCCATACGCGCCCAGGATTCCTATGGCCATCGGCAGGTCAAAGCCAGAGCCTTCTTTCTTAATGTCTGCCGGAGCAAGGTTGATGGTGATCTGCGTAATGGGAATTTCAAAGCCACAATTCCTCAGCGCCGCGCGGATACGCTGCCGGCTCTCGCGCACAGCGGCATCGGGCAGGCCAACCGTATGAAAATTGTCCTCAGTGTTCTTGGCCGCAGTAGGGCTGACGTCAACCTCAACCTCAATGATATTCGCGTCAATTCCGTAAACTGCGGCGCTCTGGGTCTTAAAGAGCATGTTTGTCTGGTGTTCTCCTGAACCGGGAGAGAGGATTCTATCAAGC
>DASZMF010000576.1:0-2063 GCA_035552035.1 Candidatus Angelobacter sp. | reverse complement strand
AGATCCGCTCTTCCTCCGCGAAGGCGCCAATATGGTGCCCACGCCTTTCAGCCGTAACATGATCAATGAAGTGCGGCAGGCGTTGCAAATCCTTGAGGTCAATCTATATGAAAACCGCAATTTTGACCCAGCCCACACGCGGCGTGATTTCCAGATCGGCTTCTGGGAGATCATGGAATCCACCATCCTTCCGCCGCTGCTGAAAATCATGGCCAAGGCCGCTCCGGAAATCTCCATGACCACCTCGCGTGTCAAGCGGCGTGAGATTGAAATCGAGCTGGCCAGCGGCTCGCTTGACCTGGCGCTGGATATCCCCATCACCATGAGTGACAGCATCAAACAGGAGCCGTTGTTTTCTGATCGAATCGTGGTCATGGTAAGGGAAGGGCATCCCCTCGGGGCTCATGAGCTTGATCTCGATACGTATCTGCGGCAGGACCACGTACTGGTTTCTTCGCGCCGCCTGGGCCCCAGCCTGGTCGATGCAGAGTTGAATCGCAAGGGACGCAAGCGCAGAATTGTTCTGCGCTGCCAGCATTACTTTGCAGCCTGCCGGGTTGTGAGCGAAACTGATATGTTGCTGACAATTCCAGAGCGCTATGCGCAGATGCTCAACGGCGGCTTCAATAACCGGCTGTATCCGTTCCCGCTGAAGAGCCTGCAACAGCTCGAGCTCCATATGTATTGGCATGAGAGCGCGGACAACGATCCACCGAACCGCTGGCTGCGTGAACAGATCAAAAAAGTAGTGAATGACTCACTGGCAGAAACGCAGGAGCCCGAGCCAAAACGCAGAGCTGCGAATATAAAATCTGGCGATGCGGCAAAAAGTCGAACCGCGCCGCGCGCGCCTAAAAAATGAAAGCCCAAAGAGATAAAAAATCAGGGAAATGAAATCCAGCGAAATGAAAACACGGAGAATTTAATTCAATGAAAGCCGCAGTTTTGCACGGTCCCAAAAAATCTTTGGTGGTTGAAGAAGTTGAAAGGCCTACGCCCGGCGAGAATGAAGTGTTGATTCAGGTAGAAGCCTGCGGCGTCTGCCACTCTGATCTGCACGTCGCCGACGGCGACTGGAAACAGTTTGCCTCCATCACCAAGACGCCGCTCATTCTGGGCCATGAGATCGCTGGCAAAGTTGTGGAAGTGGGCTCAGCGGTTCGTGAATTAAAGATAGGTGATCGCGTAGGCGTGCCCTGGGTTTACTGGACCTGCGGCGAGTGCGAGTTCTGCCGCGAAGGCTATGAGAACCTTTGCATCAAACAGAAAATTACCGGCGTCACCGTCGATGGCGGCTACGCAGAATTTATAAAGGCGCCGGCCACGCATGCCACAAAAATTCCTGACGCGGTTTCATCCATTCAGGCAGCGCCGCTCTTCTGCGCCGGCGTAACGGTGTATCGCGCCATCATGCAGGCCAAGCCGCAGCGCGGACAGCGCCTCGCTGTCTTCGGCATCGGCGGCCTCGGGCATCTTGCCATACAGATCGCCGTGCATCTGGGCCTGGAAGTTTCCGCCGTAGATGTGGACGACGAAAAGCTGGCGCTGGCAAAATCGCTGGGCGCAGTCCATACCGCGAATGCGACCACCAGCAACGTAGTCAAAGAAATGCGCAAACGCGGCAACGCCCACGTTGTCCTGGTAACGTCAGGCTCCAAAGCCGCCTATGACACAGCTTTTTACTGCGTACGCCCCACTGGCACGCTGCTTGCCGTGGGTCTGCCAGCGAATGAAATTTCTTTTCCCGCCATTATGATGGCGGCCGGTGAGGTCAACATCAAAGCTTCCGCCGTCGGCACTCGCGCAGATCTCGCACAAGTGCTGGCGCTGGCTGCGGAAGGAAAATTGCACTGCCAGGTAGCAACGCGTCCTCTGGCGGACGCAAACGCCGTGTTGGAAGAGATGCGCTCCGGCAAAGTTTCCGGACGCATTGTGCTCACCATGTAGCGCGCGCTTTATGCGCAACAGCAGGGCATTCGTTTGGATTTATATTTGGATCATTAAAGACTTTTTGAAGGAAACAAAATAGATGAGAGAAGCAGTTGTTGTTACCACTACGCGCA
>DASZMF010000575.1:0-3216 GCA_035552035.1 Candidatus Angelobacter sp. | reverse complement strand
CTCATTGCCGGCGGTGGCACATTGTTCTTTGCCTTCCCCCTGCTTTATGCGTCTGGTTTCAGCGGCTTCTATCTTCCGCTGATGATTGTGCTGTGGCTCCTGATTCTGCGCGGTCTTGGCATTGAATTGCGCATGCATCTTGAGAACACTGTCTGGCGCGAATTCTTTGATGGCTGCTTCGCCATTTCCAGTACGCTGCTCACCATCTTTTTTGGCGCAGCCCTGGGAAACGTGATTCGCGGCGTACCTCTGAATAAAGAAGGCTTCTTCTTTCTTCCTCTCTGGACCAACTGGCGTCCCGGCGCCGAGCCGGGAATTCTGGACTGGTACACCGTGATCGCCGGCGTTATCTCGCTGGTTGCTCTCACCATACATGGCGCTCATTATGTTGCGACTAAAACTTCTGGCGACTTGAACCTGCGAGCCCGGCGTGTTGCTGTTTTCCTGTGGCCCGTTCTTGTGCTAACAACTCTGCTCAGCTTGTGGGCAACGCTGTCTATTCGGCCTGAGGTGCTCACAAACTATCGCCACTTCCCTGCTTTGTTTCTTATTCCCGTTGCTGTTGTGCTTAGCCTGATTGCCATGTTCCTTCACCATCGCCGCAATCAGGATAAAGAAGCTTTCCTGGCTTCCTGTGCTTATCTGATCTTTATGCTGGTGGGAGCGGCGGCGGCCGTTTATCCCAACCTGCTGATGTCAAGCACTGATCCCACACGCAACATCACTGTTTACAATGCTGCCGCAGGGTCATATGCGCTCTCCGTCGGCCTGATCTGGTGGAGCTTTGGCATGCTGCTGGCCATTGGGTATTTCATTTTTATCTACAGAATGTTCCGCGGCAAAATAGCAGCCTAGATTAGCTACATGCTAAAGATTATCTGCAGGCATTTTGTCTCCTTGACCTATCAAGCTACTTATATACAATTCCCAAACCAATCTTTATAAATCACAACTAGCACCTTTGCAGCTTCAAGTGTCCAATGGGTATCTGCCCCAGGAGATATGTGCTATGAAGCAACATTGGACCAGTAGTTCTTTAGCAATCGCAGCGTTTCTGCTGGTCGCACCCGCAATACTCTTTGCGCGCGACCCTAAACCACACGACCCTTGCCGGGATTTGAGAGCCGATCTTGATGACAAGGTAAACACTCTGCATAAAAGCCAGAATGACGAACTGAACCAATGCCGGCAAGCCAACGGTAAAAATGCCGATGTATGCCGCGAACTGAAAAAACAACAACAGCTTGATCTCAACCAGCTGCGCGGCTACCGGCAGGCTGAGATGAGCAACTGCGGCCCAGATACGAATTTCGGTGCAATTGAAGTGCAGAGCGATGAGTTCGGTAAATGAGTATTATGTGTTCTACCTAAACGATCCTCACCCAGCTGGCCGGTTTCCGGAAAGACCTTATAGACCGAGGTATCCAAAAGACCCTAAAAAGAATCCGCCTGTTGGCTATAAGCCGAAAGATACCGGCAACGGCAAACGCGCATCGAATCAAAACACCAGAGCCAGCAATGCCGGCCATTCCAGTAATTCTGGCTCGTCCAGTGCTTCCAGCCACAGTTCGGGCCGCAGTTCCGGCTCGTCGTCTTCCGGCTCTAGCGGTAGCTCAGGAGGCTCGCGTTCTTCTTCAGGCTCAGGATATTCCGGCTCCTCGGGCTCTTCATCTTCAGGCTCACGTTCATCAGGATCGTCGGGCTCAAGCGGTGGTTCTTCATCTGGCTCCTGTTCTGGAGGCTCACGGCCAAGATAAATTTGCCATCAACCTTCGGGCAGACGATTTGCTGTCTGCCCGATTCAAACTTCGGCATTCATGCCTGCTTTATACTTGATGCGTGCAAAGTGAAGACATCCTCAGCAAACAGCCGCCCGCAGCCGATTTGCGTTTCTCTTACGGCCAGGACCCGAACCACTTTGTTGACGTGCGCCTGCCTGAAGGCAAAGGCCCGCATCCCGTGGTCTTCTTCATACACGGCGGCTACTGGCGCGCTAAATACGACCTTGTTTATGCGGGACATCTTTGCGCTGCGCTGAAAAAAATTGGCATTGCCACCTGGAACGTCGAGTATCGCCGCGTGGGCAATCCCGGCGGAGGCTGGCCCGGAACCTTCGAGGATATCCGCAGCGCCTATCGCGCTCTGCATTCGCATAAAAATGACTCCCTCGCCAAACTTGATCTCAAACGCATTTGCGTCTCCGGCCACTCCGCCGGCGGGCACCTTGCTGTGTGTCTCGCCGCATTTGAAAATTCTGTAACCCGCGTGCTCTCACTGGCCGGTGTGCTTGACCTTCGCCGCGCCTGGGAGCTGCACCTGAGCAATGACGCCGCTGCAGCTTTCCTAGGCGGCTCGCCTACTGAAGTTCCAGACCACTATCATGAAGCCTCACCGGCTGAGCGCTCCATTCCGCAAGCCCAGCAAAAGTTAATTCACGGCACCACCGACGATGCTGTTCCCTACGAAATCAGTCAACATTACGCAGCCAAAAAGAAAGCTGCCGGAGAACACGTGGAGCTCATCACGCTGCCCGGCGTCGGACACTTTGAAATCGTCGATCCCGGCTCCAACGTCTGGAAGCAGGTAGAAAACACGTTCGTCACTTTAACGCGATCCTAACCAAGCCGCTTTCCACACGAGGGGCACAAATGAATCCTGACAATGGCATCATCAGCAAAGCAACCACCCACACCGTGGATGAAACCGTGGAAAAGATCAAAGCGCTTCTGCAAGCCAAAGGCATAAAGCTTTTTACCGTGATTGACCACAGCGGAGAAGCCGCGGCAGCCGGCCTGACAATGCCGCCCACCAAACTGCTGATCTTCGGCAATCCCAAAGGCGGCACGCCGCTCATGCTGGCCGCGCCCAGCATTGCCATTGATCTTCCTCTAAAACTTCTGGTCTGGGAAGACGCGCAGGGCAGCCGCTGGATCTCTTACAACAGTCCGCAATATCTCCAGCAGCGCCACGGACTGCCCGATGATCTGCTAAAAAACATTGCCGTGATTGAAGCGTTGGCAGAAGCCGCAGCATAGCAAGCAACTGGGAGTTACGCCCTGCTGTTCGCGCGAATTCTTGGCTTTCGCAAATCCATAATCAAAGTGATCAATGACAGCAACATAATCAGAAAAATAATTCCCCACGAGGTCACACAATAAATACACCACACTTCTAAAACATCTTTTTCAATGTGTGCCAGATAACACGAAAATCCGA
>DASZMF010000574.1:0-6053 GCA_035552035.1 Candidatus Angelobacter sp. | reverse complement strand
GGCTAAGTTCCTGAATTCACGCTGTTTACTGATTCTGGTTTCGTAGTAAAGAGCAACAGTACAAAATTCGCGGTTCATGCGATGTTAAAGGCAGATGAACGCGGGACGGCGCCGCTCGATGCAATTGTTGTGTCACGCGCTAATTTCTCCTGTACTCTATTGGCAATTCAGTTAGCAATTTTAAGCAATATTGAAAACATTCTTGGAGGAAACAAATTATGAAGATGGCAATACGCTTGATGGTTCTTACCGTGTTCTTGATTGGCAGCACTTTAGCAAATGCAGCAGCGCCTGGCCCTGGCCCGATGCCCCCGGCCGCGGCTCCCGGCCCTGGCCCGATGCCACCCGCAGCAGCGCCTGGCCCCGGACCAATGCCGCCGATGCAGATTCGCGGAATCCATATTTCAAAATAAAAGTGGTAAAGCTTTTTATTTGTCATTCATGAAGCTCTGATTTAGGCTTGCCCATGTAATGCCATCTGCCAATTGGATTTGGGATGTTATCGCTTGGATGTCTTTGCCCCTGCTTGCAATTCTGGCAGGGGTAATGGTTTGGAAACGACTGGTACGCGTATTCCCTTTCTTTTTTACCTATGTAGTCGTGACCGCCGCAATTGGAGTTATCCGGTTTGTCGCATACAAAGGGTACTCAGCCCAGGTTTATTTCGTCGTTTACTGGAGTTCAGATTTTGTTATTCTCCTCACCACTTTTTTGGCTATCTATGAAGTCTTTTTGAGGCGAATTTTTCCTGGTTTTGCCAAGGTCCAATTTTACCGTTATCTCTTTCCCATCTTTGCTTTTCTGATCAGCCTGGTTGCATTTCTACTGGCTATGCACGCGCATGATCGAAGAACTGCTTTTTTGACTATCTCGAGAGTTTTTGATTTTCTTAGATCGGCGGTAATTGGTTTTTTTGTTCTGCTTATCCTTTTCATGGGAAGAGCATTTACAGGCTACGAATTCAGTATCGCTTCAGGATTCGGCATTCAAGCGGCGCTTGCCCTCGCGCATGCTGCAATCAGATTTCAAGGTGGCAGGTCCACGATTATGGAGCGACTGGAGTTAATTGCTTATGATGTTGCGTGCCTGATATGGCTGTGGTCATTTGCGAGCGGTGAAAAAAACACACCGAAGAAGAGTTCTCAAGAGGTGGATACAGCTGCTTTGCACGAAGCAAAAAAATGGGAAGAATCCCTCAAAGGCTTTATCGCTCGAGGCAAACGTTAGGCTTAGCTGAGACTATTTGCTTATTTCTTGCGTCGAAACCAACGAAGAAACTTACAGGCTTTGGGCCAGCGACTCAGTCAAGCTATTGAATTTCAGGCAAGTCAGATTATCAGCTTTATCTTTGAGTTGGGCGTAAGCGGGCAGCAGGCTGGATGAAACCAGGGCCTGAACATCGCTGCATGTGGCAGCTGAGAATAAGGGCAGCCATTGCAGTGCATTCCGCACCTGCAGAACAATCAGCGCCATGAACGTATATAGACGCACGTGAACGCCGGCATCCACCATTTCCTGCGCCAGGGAAGCAATCAATTCATTGCCACTGCGCAGCTGCGTATAACCCACCTGTTGCAGTAGGGCAGCGTTGTGCGACATGCGGCGCAGGCATTCCATGGTAACGCTTACTTGCTGACGGTAAATCTTCAGCAGTTCCTCGCGTCCGTAGGTTTCCTGTAAATGGCGTTGTTGTGCGGGGTTGATAAGGTCAGAAAGTACTTCCATATTCACCGGAAGGAAAGAGTTCATCAAGTCACTCAGTTCCACGCCTTGCGACTGTCTGCGACGCAGGTTGAGAAACGCTGCATACAAAAACAGTAAGAGGATTGCCGCTGATAAACCGATCCAGATTGCGAACATGGTATTAGACATTTCTTTCCGTCCCCAAGTGTTACAGGCAAGACTGTACCCCCATGCGCTCCCAAGGTCAATCTAAAATGCTCTTAAGCGCGGGCACTTTGGTAATTCTTTATCTTTCCCAAAAGGGAACATAGGAGTCAACGCCAAGAGCCTGATTTCAAGGGTCTTGGGGCGCTTTAACTTTATTAAAATAATCGCTGAATTTGAGCTGGAAATGATCGCCGGAAGCGGGCCGTTTCTGGTGATTGCGGCAGGTCAGGTACATCTGTACTCCGGATCTTTTCCGGGGGTTGGCGCTGACCTCATTCCCAGGAGTTCGGGGGCTGGGTTCGGCACTGTTCTTGTTTGGCCGCCGTTTTTCCTCCTGAAGTTGAGGCGTCTTAATTTTTCTTGACATACCTTTCTGAGTTGCTGTAAGTTTCTCCCTGCCTTTTGACTTGCCAGATTTCAGCAGGCCAAGGCAACAACTTTCGGATCTTTACTTCAAGTTTGTACCCGTCACCTTTTGGCAGACAATCTCTAATCGTCTGCAGTACGGTAAAGGTTCTCACCCCAAGAACGAAATAGTTTTTGCATTACCAGAATGGTTCCACGTAATCACTGGGACTTGAATCCCTTTGTTATTGCGTGCTGCCACGTCAACTGCAGAAATAAGCTTTTGGAAAAAGTGCAGGGTGGTCCGCTAAACGTGCGATTACGCCTCGATCAGCAAGTGAAGTGATCCAGGTATTTCGCGCGATTCATTCTGCCTTCCAGCATGTTCCCGCAATGGAGCACGCTTCTCCAAAGACTTTTCTCAAAGTTGCCGCGGCTCTTTGATCCATCAATTCTGGCGCTGTTTATATTTTTTGCGCACCATCTGTGCAGGCATGGAAATTTGTCCGGCCAGAGGGTGCTTGAATTTTCCCATCCGTCCACTTTTGGCAGACAGGTCCTAATCGTCTGCAGTACGGCAGAGTTCTCGCTGCAAAGTGTTTCACACAAAATCTAGGAGGAACTCGCAATGACGAGGCGGAAATTCCCGTTCGTAAGTCTTATTCTTTTCACCCTCTTGTTTGCCGGCGTGGCATTGGCACAGACAGACCCTGGTGTCCGTGCTGGCGCCGCGGCAGCTGGCGGCCCGTTAGCATCTGTTGCCGCTAACAACCCCGCAGGCAGCCTGGCATTCTTCAATGACGCGCTCGATACATTTGGAGAAGTTGATTCAGTTTCCGGCACGATTGAAGCTGGAGCCGGACTTGGACCGCGCTTCAACTCCAGAAGCTGTGCCTTTTGCCATGCAGCTCCGGCAGTCGGCGGAAGCAGCCCGGCCACCAACCCCCAGGTGACTGACGCTACCGCAGACGGCGCTCGCAACACCATCCCATCGTTCATCACGGTGACTGGGCCGGTGCGTGAAGCGCGTTTCCCATTCTTCTTCAACGCCGCAGGCAATCCGGATGTAAACAATCCGAACGGCGGGGTAGAAGACCTGTTTACTATCACGGGCCGCACAGACGCAGGCGCTTGCAGCCTTACCCAGCCTAGCTTTGCCCAGGCTGTTGCAACGGGCAACGTCATTTTCCGCATTCCCACGCCAACATTTGGCGCTGGACTGATGGAGAACATTGACGAGACCACGCTGCTCAACAATGCGGCTGCTAATTCCGGGGCATTCGGAACCAGCGGCTCTTTCAATCGCAGCGGCAATGATGGCACGATTACCCGCTTTGGCTGGAAGGCACAGAACAAGTCACTGGTGATTTTTGCCGGTGAAGCTTACAACGTGGAGCAGGGCGTAACGAATGAAGCGTTTGGCCAGGAGCGTCCGCTGCCTGGTGAGGGCGGAGCTACCGGTCTGCCGGCAAATTGCAAGATCAACGGCACGCCGGAAGATACCACGCACTTCAACGCAAACAACCTGGGTACGTCCAGCGACGTGGTGAAGTTTGCCATCTTCATGCGCATGACGTCCGCTCCAGCGCCTTCCACAACCGTTCCCGGTGGCGCTACTTCCATCAGCAATGGCCGCGCGTTGTTTAGCTCGATCGGATGCACGGCTTGCCATACGGCTGCGCTCACCACTGCGGCGTCTGGAATCACGCCCAGTCTGGGCAACGCCACGGCAAACCTGTTCAGCGACCTGGAAGTCCATCACATGGGCAACGGGCTGAATGACAATGTGAGCCAGGGCGGAGCAGGCGGAGACCAATTCCGTACAGCGCCGCTATGGGGTGTTGGCCAGCGCCGGTTCTTCCTGCATGATGGCCGCACCGCAAACCTGTTAACTGCCATTTCCGCGCATGCCAGCACGGGATCGGAAGCAAACACTGTGATCTCGAATTTCAATTCGCTCACAGCCACACAAAAACAAAACCTGTTGAACTTCCTGCGTTCCTTGTAGGCATTCAGCATTTCGGGCGAGACGGAAAAATGTCTCGCCCGGTTTCTTCTTTTTGATCGGCAGCATTTTTTGAGCTGCTCCGCGTTTCATGAGTCTTATGGGTGACACATGAGTTTTAAGTCCGCAATTCAAAGTGCACTGATCGTCGTTTGTTGCTTGTCTGCTGGACGCGTTTTTGCCGCTGATGTTGTCAACGGGAAGGTGATCAATCAGACGACTCGGCGGGCATCCGCTGGCGATGATGTGGTCCTGCTGCGGATGGGTGAAGGCATGCAGGAGGAAGCGCGCGTCCGTACCGATGCACAAGGCCTGTTCTCTGTGCCGTTGGCGCATCCAGCGGCGCAGTACGTGGTTCGCGTATTGCATCAGGGCGTAAATTATGACCACACGCTGACTGGCACGTCTGCTATGCAGATTGAAGTGTTTGACTCCGCGAAGGCGATCAAGGGATTGCAAGGCGCATTGGGTATTGCGCAGATTGAGTCTGAGGGCAATACGCTGAAGGTTACAGAAATGTACTCCATCAGCAACGCCTCCTTGCCACCCGTGACACAAACAGGCGCGCGCAATTTCGAAATGTCCCTTCCGGCTGAAGCGGCGCTCGATTCGCTGGCGGCCAAGCGATCACAAGGGCTATGGGTAAATCTTGCGGCTGTGCCTGTGCCGGGAAAACAGGGCAGCTACGCAGTGGATTTCCCTTTGCGTCCCGGCGATACGCTTTTTAAATTCAGCTACCACCTGCCAGGCTCCAGCGTGACCACGCTGAGACTCAAGCCTGCTTACCCTGTTCGCAGCTTTGCCGTGATGCATCCGCCGTCGATGGTTTTTAAGTCTTTACAGCCACGGTCTTTTACCAGTCCGGGCGTGGTCAAAGGGCTCAAAGTTGAGCAGGTAGTAGGCGGAGTGGCGCGCGAGGTGCCGGCGTTTGAGATCTCTGGAACAGGAACGACTGCGCAGGCGTCATCGGTGAATAAGTTGCCGTCAGCTGCCGCTAGCGCAGTCGCCGCAAGTAATCCTGTAACGCAACCTATTGCGAATTCCCAGAGTGAAGCAGACCAGCGCAAGAAAGACGTGTGGGCGATTGGTTCGCTTACTTCACTGTTGATCGCTGGCGGAGGATTCGCATTGTGGCGGAGAAACAAACGTCTTGGCGTAATTCATTCTTCTGGCAAGAGCGCGCCGGTGGTGCAGGCGTTGAAGGATGAACTCTTTCAGCTTGAAACCGAAAAGTCACGCGGAACAATGTCCGCCGAACAGTACAGCTCCACAAGAGAGGCCCTGAATTTGAGCCTGCGGCGTGCCATGGGCAGAAAGAAAGCTTAGTTTTTCGAGCGACTTGATAACAGAAGTATTTTTTAAGGGGTGTACAGTGCAACGTAAATTTATTTTTGGCCTTGTTCTTCTTAGTCTGAGCGTTTGCTTGGCGGCATCGGCGCAAACCGATGGCGACTCTACTCCGGCGGAAACGCCTCAGGGCGGCGATTTCTCCAGCAATCTGAATCCACAGAGAATACCCAGCGGCATTCTGGTGAAGGGAGCAATGCCGGAGGCCAGCGATGCGTCCACGCCGATTCCGGAGAGCGGCACGGTCACGGAAAAGGTTTACAACAATAGTTATTTCGGATTCTCTTATTCGCTACCCGCGGACTGGCATCAGAAATTTGCGGGGCCGCCTCCATCTGACAGCGGTTACTACGTGCTGGCGCAGATTGAGCCGACGAAATCATTTGCTGGTCCGAACCGCGGCTCCATTTTGATCAGCGCACAGGATTTGTTCTTTGGTCTTACGCCGGCCAAGAACGTGGTTGAC
>DASZMF010000573.1:0-4464 GCA_035552035.1 Candidatus Angelobacter sp. | reverse complement strand
GGAAACTTCTTTTGATGGCTACGTCACTTTTTCACTAGGCGGAAAAGAGTACAAACTCGATACAAACAATGACGCGACTGGAAACTTGTTCATTGTTTTCCGCGATCTTACCAGCAAAACAGAAACGTACCAGGCGGCGCGCTTCATTGATACTAATCCGCCCAAAGACGGCAAAGTAGATCTGGATTTTAACAAGGCTTATAACCCGCCCTGCGCTTACAACCCATACACAACGTGTCCACTGCCTTCGGCTGGAAACCGTTTGCCGGTCGAGATTCCCGCCGGAGAGAAACGCTACCACCAGTAGCCGCGTTTGATAAACTTTCACGCATGGCCAAAATCGCATACCTTGAATGCTCCAAATGTGGAGAACAAATAAGCGGCGCGCAGCCGCAAACCATCTGTCCTAAAGATGGCGGCTCGCTGTATGTCCGCTATGATCTTGCGGCGCTCAAAGGCAAGTTCACGCCAGACTCTTTGCGCAGACGCCCCGCCACCATGTGGCGCTACCATGAAGTTCTTCCCGGTGATGTACCGGTCACGCTGGGTGAAGGTTTTACGCCCATGCTGCCCAGCAACGGAAATCCGAACGTATATATAAAGGATGAAGGACTGAATCCCACCGGATCATTCAAAGCCCGCGGGCTCTGCGCCGCCGTCACCATGGCCAAACAATATGGACTGAAAAAGCTGGCGGTTCCATCCGCCGGTAACGCAGCCAGCGCTCTGGCCGCTTATTGCGCTGCCGCCGGAATTGAAGCGCATATCTTTATGCCCAAGGATGTACCGCTGGCGAACTTTGTAGAGTGCAAAGCGTACGGCGCGCATGTAACTCTGGTGGACGGACTGATCTCTGACTGCGCCCGGATGGTGAATGAACGCAAGCAGGCTGAAGGCTGGTTTGAAATCTCAACGCTGAAAGAGCCGTTCCGCGTTGAAGGCAAAAAGACCATGGGTTATGAGGTTGCCGAGCAGCTCAACTGGGAATTGCCTGACGCAATCTTCTATCCCACGGGCGGCGGTGTTGGGCTCATCGGCATGTGGAAGGCCTTTGATGAGATGGAACAACTCGGCTGGCTCAAATCCAGTAAGCGCCCTAAGATGATTGCCGTTCAGGCTGACGGTTGCGCGCCGGTGGTAAAAGCGTGGAACGAACACAAGCCAGTTGCGGAGATGTGGCAGAACGCGCAAACAGCAGCCGCAGGTTTGCGCGTGCCCAAGCCGTACGCTGACTACATTATTCTCGATATCCTGAAGAAGAGCGGCGGCACGGCGATTGCCGTTTCTGAAGAGCAGATATTCCAGGCTGTGCAGGAGTGGGCGCGCGATGAAGGTGTATTCGCATCGCCGGAAGGTTCGGCGTCACTGGCTGCTTACAAAATTCTGCTGGAGCAAAAGTTCCTGAAGCCGTCAGACAAAGTGGTGCTGTTCAACACCGGCTCCGGTCTTAAATATATTGATGTAATCGCGAAAGCGCTGAAGATGGGTATATAGTTTCGCTGCGTTTTCTGATAGTTTCAAGAGCCATGGCGTCTTGCGCGACAAATGAAAGGAACGTTATGAGTCGGCAAAAATATTTCCTGGCAGTTCTCCTGGGTGTGCTTAGTTTCCATATTGGCAGCACAACGGCCTTCGGGCAGATGCCTGCTCTCAACCCGCTTCCCAAGACAGGCAGTTTGACTGCGCCGGCTGATCCTGCAAAATTTACCTTCGTACTTTCGGGTGACAACCGGCCCGCTCACAAGAGCTGCAAGCAGCCGCCCACTCCGGGAAAAATATTTGCCGCGGTCAAGGGGTTAAATCCTGCAGCGGCCTTTGTTCTCTGGACGGGCGATACCATCTCCGGCAAGGAGCCAAAAGACAAGAAGATCCATGATGAGTACAAGGAGTTTCTGGACATTGCGGAAACCGCCGGAGTGCCGGTCTTCAACGCGCCCGGCAATCATGAGATGGATGACGAGAACAATGATCCCTCTGATGCCATGAAGGAGCTTTATAAAAAGTACATGGCGGAAACCTATGGCGCTTTTACCTACGGCAACTCGCGATTTATTGCGCTGGACAGCGAGCACGGCGGTAAGTCAGATGATGCGCTGGCTGCCAGCGCTCAAGGTAAAAAGAGCGGGAAGAAAGACAAATCAGAGGCGCCAGGCGCGATCACGAAAACACAGCTCAGGTTACTGAAGGAAGACCTGGAAGCCAATAAAAATGCCGCCCACGTTTTTATCTTCATGCACCACCCGGTGGTTCCATATGAGACCGCGGACGGTCTTGATCCAGCGAGCGTCTTGGCCTTGCATGACCTCTTTGCGAACTACAAGAATGTTTCTTATGTGGTCTCCGGGCATGAACACATGTATTACAACTCGCAGGGTGATAAGACAAAAATGGTGGACCCGCCGAGCCGCACAGATCCTTCACAGCCGCCATACTATCTTGTCTCCGGCGGCGGTGGCGCACCGCTCAAGAAGAACACGCCCGGCTCGTTTTTTCACTACCTGGTGTTTACGGTGGATGGAGCGAAAGTTACGCCCTCTTTGGTAAAAGTTGATTCGTCTGACCCGTGTGATAAATAGATAGCTTATTCAAATCCCGAAGCGAAGTGAGGCCTCGATTGCTGACGAAGCAGTAGTGATTCAGGTAAGCTTTGATCTTCATACATTCGAATGCACGGCGGCTAATTTTTTTGTGATAACGATCTCTCACAGTGCTTAAGATTTTAAAATATGACCGAACGCCTCTACTATCACGACTCCTTTCTCTACGACTTTGACGCTCGCGTGGTCGAGGCCCTTGATCAGAAGGGCCGAACCGCGATTGTGCTGGACCGTACCGCGTTCTATCCCACCAGCGGCGGCCAGGTTCATGATTTAGGAATGATGGTGGCGGATGGCAGGCAGATCGCTATCACAGAAGTTGCCGACGAAGACGATGGCCGCATTCTGCATTTTGCTGCAGAGCAGATTCCCGTGGGAGCGCAGATTCACGGCATCGTGGATGCCGCGCGCCGGCGTGACCATATGCAGCAGCATACCGGGCAGCATCTGATTTCTGCTGCGTTCATTCGTCTCTTCAACATGCCTACCGTCAGCTTTCACATGGGAGAAGAGAGCTGCACCATTGATCTTGAAACCAGCGGTCTCTCCGCCAAGCAGGCGCAACAAGCAGAGTTTCTGGCCAATGAGGTGATTGCTGAAGACCGCCCGGTAAGCATGCGCTTTGTGCCATTGGAAGAGGCGCGGCAACTTGGGTTGCGCAAGCTTCCACCCAAGCAGACGGGTGATTTGCGGTTGATCAACATCACTGACTTTGATTTATGCGCATGTGGCGGCACGCACGTGCGTTCCACAGGGCAGGTTGGCAGCATTCTCTTGCGCAAGGCTGAAAAAGTAAAGCAGGGAGTGCGCGTGGAGTTTGTATGCGGCTTGCGTGCGGTGAATGCGGCGCGCCGTGACTATACAACACTCACAGAAGCTTCTTCGCTTTTCTCCAGCCACATTTATGATCTGCCGGAGCAGGCCCGTAAGTCGCTCGCAGAAGCCAAAGCCGCAGACAAAGCACAGCACAAATTACTGGAAGAAATCGCTTCACTCAATGCTGAACAGATGCTCGCACAAGCCGCAGGCACACCGCATGTGATTACGCAGTTTCTTCCCGAACGTGACGCAGTCTTTATCAAGATGCTTGCGCAGAAGTTGACGGCAGGGAAGACGCCAGTGATTGCATTATTGGCTTCTGGCGCGGGACAGCCAACACTGGTCTTCGCACAGAGTCCGGGCCAGAAATCGAATATGGGCCAGTTGATGAAGGATGCCATGGCACAACTCGGCGGCCGTGGCGGAGGTTCAGCGGACATGGCGCAAGGCGGCTTGCAGGCCGGTGAAACAGATACTGTAAAGCTCACAGAAATTCTGCGAACGACTGCCGGTAAACTTTGACAGCCAACTTTCAAGGCCGCCGCATATGGATCACCGGAGCCTCATCAGGCATTGGCGAGGCGATGGCCCTTGCATTTCACCGCGCGGGAGCTAGGCTGATTCTGTCCGCGCGTCGCGAAGACGAGCTCAAACGCGTTCAAGCAGCTTGTGGCGGAGAGCCCAACACGCGCATTCTGCCGCTGGATGTATCGAACGCCGACGAACTGCCAGAGAAAACTCGCGCGACACTCGCCATGTTCGGCGGCATCGACATTCTTGTCCTCAATGCCGGAATCACGCAACGGTCGCGCACACGGGAAACCGACGAGAGCGTTTACCGCCGTCTGATGGAAGTAAACTTCTTTGCCCCGGAAGCGATGGCCAGAGCGGTTCTGCCCTCCATGCTGGCGCAAAAGAGCGGACACATGGTGGTGATCTCCAGTGTTGCCGGCAAATTTGGCGTGCCGCTGCGCTCCGGCTATTCAGCCAGTAAATTTGCGCTGCATGGCTTCTTTGAAGCCTTGCGTGCAGAAGAAGAGCGCAACGG
>DASZMF010000572.1:0-3140 GCA_035552035.1 Candidatus Angelobacter sp. | reverse complement strand
GGCGATGTGATCATCGTTTTCAACGGTGAAATTTTCAACCATCATGAACTGCGCCTGGAATTGCAAGCGCTCGGCGTCCAGTTTGAAACCCGCTGCGATACTGAAGTTGTTCTGCATGCGTTTCTGCGCTGGGGCCGCGATTGCTTTGCCCGGCTCAGCGGCATGTTTGGCATTGCCATCTGGGTGCAGTCAGAGCGGCGGCTCATTCTGGCGCGTGACCGCATGGGCATTAAGCCGCTCTATTACTGCCAGCATGAAGGCGAACTCTATTTTGGCTCAGAGCTGAAATGCATCTTCGCCCATCCAGATGTCCCGCGCCGTATTTCCATGGACGGCCTGAACTGCTATCTCAGCCTGAATTATGTTCCCGCACCGCACACGCTGGTGGAAGGCATCAACAAACTTCTTCCCGGACACGTGCTGGACTGGCGCAACCATGATTTCAATATCTACTGTTATGTGAAGAAAGACGAAACAGTCGCTCCGCCGCGCTCCATTGAAGAAGCGACTGAAGAGCTGGACAGCCTGCTGCAGAAATCTGTGCGCGAGCAGCTGGTCTCCGACGTTCCAGTAGGCATCTGGCTCAGTGGCGGACTCGATTCGTCCACCATCTTGCGGTATGCCTCCAATGCAGGCACGGCAAACCTGCGCACATTTTCTATCACGTTCAAAGGCCGCTCTTTTGATGAGAGTGATTCCATCAAGGAGATCACTGACCATTTTGGCAGCCGGCACACCGAGTTTGACTTGGACGAAAACGCCGGACTGGAAGACGCGATCCAGAAAATGGCTTACTACTCTGACGAGCCCAGTGCTGACGCCGGCGCGCTGCCGGCATGGTTCCTGGCGCAGATGAGCAGCAAAGAAGTAACCGTGGTGCTGACTGGTGAAGGCGCAGACGAACTTTTTGCCGGCTATCTCACCTACAAGGCAGACCGCTATGCCGCCATGGCGCGCAAAGTTCCTGCAGGCTTGCGCCAGGCCGCTCTTAAATACGCTGAGCTGCTGCCTGTTTCTGATGACAAGATCAGCTTTGAATACAAATTGAAACGCTTCCTGCAGGGATCACTGCTTTCGCCAGAGCGAGCGCACGTTTATTGGAACGGCACATTCACTGAAGCCGAGAAGCGTGACTTCTTCCACTTTGCCGATGTCGATCCCATGGCCGCAATGCTGAACAACATGAAGGCTGGTTCAGGATTGCAGCGCTATCTGGAGTTTGACCAGCGCTACTATCTGGCCGACGACATCCTTTATAAGGTCGATCGCATGACCATGGCGCACTCGCTGGAGGCGCGTCCACCGTTTCTTGATCCGCGTATTGTTGACTTTTCCCGGCGGCTGCCGGATGAATTCAAGCTGAACGGATCGCAATCAAAGTATGTTCTGCGGCGCCTGATGCAGGACAAGCTGCCGCCGAATGTGTTGCGCCGTCCAAAAATTGGTTTTGATATTCCTATCCACGATTGGTTTCGTAGCGTGCTCCAGCCTTTGCTGCTGGACACACTCACAGAAGAATCTGTACGCGCGAGCGAGTTGTTTAGCTGGAACGCCGTGGAACAGATGATCCGTGACCACGTGGAGAGAAAAGCGAATCTGGGGTACCACCTATGGGGTTTAATGGTGTTGTTGTTGTGGATGAAACAATGGAACATTCAGCCGGGGAGCGGGAAGCCGGCGCCAGAAACCATACCGGCCGTGCTCGATCAGGTTGGATCGTTGTAGCTGCAGCCTGCTTCGTCTTCCTTATTAATATCGTAAGCCCTCCGCGTCTCATGGATGACGTGGATGCCGTGCAGGCGCAGATCGCCCGCAACATGCTCGACTCCGGCGACTGGGTCACCGCGCGCCTGGATGGTGTTGCTTATCTGGAAAAATCGCCGCTGGTGTATTGGTCCATGGCCACTTCTTACGCCGTGTTCGGCGTGCATGACTGGGCTGCGCGTTTGCCGCTGGCGCTGGCCGTGGTGCTGCTCTGCTGGTTTACATATCGCATGGGCCGCTGGGCCTTTGACGAAGAAGCGGGAATGTTTGCCGGAATTATTCTGGCGACATCCGTTGGGCTGTTTCTCTTCACGCGCATCTTGATTCCTGACGCCATGCTTACCCTCACCATTACGGGCGCCATCTGGGGATGGCTGCGTCTTCTGGAGCCGGATGAGCCGCGTCCCTATCGCTGGGCTGCCATCATGGGGCTGTGTTTCGGCGTTGGCTTATTGTTGAAAGGCCTGATTGCCGTTGTGTTTCCTGTGATGGCAGGCTTGGCGTACATGGCCATTACGCGGCAACTGTTTTCGCTTAACGCGTGGAAAAAACTCGATCTCTGGCTGGTGGGAGCCATTGCATTGTTAGTTGCAGCGCCGTGGCATATTGCGGCGGCCATTAGCAATCCGCCTACGTTTGCCTTCTCCATGCACAGTGGGCCGGGCGAGTATCGCGGGTTTTTCTGGTTCTATTTTTTCAATGAACATATTCTGCGTTTTCTGAACATGCGCTATCCGCGCGATTACAACACCGTGCCGCGCTTGTGGTTCTGGCTGCTGAATCTGGTATGGCTGTTTCCGTGGTCAGCGTATTTGCCGGCGGCAGTCGCGCAGCCATATGGCACGAACGCGCGCGCCAGCCGCGCCCGGCTCATGGCTGCCTGCTGGATCGGCGTGGTCATGGTCTTCTTTACGTTTTCCACCACGCAAGAGTATTACTCCATGCCCATTTATCCGGCGCTGGCGTTGTTGCTGGGATCGGCTTTGGCTTCCGGCTCGCAACGTTTGCGCATTGGCACGTGGACGCTGCAGATCATTTCAGCTTTGGTATTCGTAGCGCTTGCGGCTGTGCTGGTGATGGTGTGGCGCGTGCCGGCCGTCGGCGATATTTCGCAGGCGCTCAATCAGCATCCGGAAATGTACACGCTCTCACTCGGCCACATGGGCGATCTCACGCTGAGTGCGTTTGCTTATCTCAAACTTCCGCTGGCGCTGGCGACAATTGCTTTCGCGGGAATTGCGTTGGCATTAACGATATGGCGCAACAACATTGGCCGGGCGGTAATCACAACAGCGTTAGGAATGGTGATTTTCTTTCAGGCAGCCAGGTTGGCGCTGGTCCGCTTTGATGCTTATCTGGGTTCGTATCCGCTGGCG
>DASZMF010000571.1:0-1558 GCA_035552035.1 Candidatus Angelobacter sp. | reverse complement strand
TCCCTGATTACAAGTGCTGAAATTGCTGCGGCAAAAAATGACGATAAGGCCGCTGAAGCTCTACTCAAGCAAACCATTCTCAACAAAAAAACTAACGACTCTTCCCTATGGTGGGCGCAAAAAGATTTGGCCGAACTCTATGTGAAGACGGGAAACACAGAAGAAGCTGACAAGGCTTTCCGTGATGCAATCCATACCGTGGAAACAGCCCGGTCCATCATTAAGCAGGAAGAAAAGCGCCTTTCTTTTCTCGACGCCGGTGCTTTTTATGATGGCTATGTGCGTTTCCTGGTCGACCATGGCAACGAGGCAAAGGCCATGCAAATCGCGGAGTTCAGCCGCGCACGCACTCTGGCCGAAGGGCTGGGCATGGATGCGCCGAAATCAAATCTTGACCTTCATAAGATTCAGAAAGCATTGCAGCCTAATGAAATTGTTCTCGCGTATTGGCTGGCGGACAACGAATCCTATCTTTGGGCGGTCACCCCATCTGCTACAAAACTTTTCCGTCTACCCCAGCAGCATGACATTGCACAGGCCATAGACTCCTATAACGCGCAGTTGCAGGAACGGCGCAAACTCGAAGATTCCCCCACTGGCGTCTCGCTCTATAACCTGCTGGTCAAGCCCGCCGAATCGCTGGTGCCCAAAAACGCTCACGTCATCATCATCCCGCATCGCGGCCTTTACCGCCTTAACTATGAAACTTTAGTTGTTCCCGGCAGCACTCCGCATTACTGGATTGATGATGTCGCCATTGAAAATATCAGCTCCATGGCGTTTGGCTTTACGGCCCGGAAAAGATCAGCCGCCACCGGCAAACAACTTCTCTTGATGGGCGATCCCATTCAGGCCACGCCAGAATATCCCCGGCTGAAAAATGCCGCGGATGAAATGCAGTATGTCGCCCGGCATTTTTCCGCCAGTCAAACTGCTTTGATTGCCGATAAGTCCGCAACACCAGACGCTTACTTTGCTGCGAAGCCGGAGAACTATCGCTTCATCGACTTTGTGAGCCACGGCACAGCCGTTCCGCTGAGCCCGCTCGATTCGGCCATCGTCCTGTCACCCGATAAAGATTCCGCCTACAAGCTCTACGCACATGATGTGATCAAAAAACCGATCCATGCTGAGATCGTCACCATCTCCGCCTGTTACGGCGCTGGCGACCGCACCTACTCCGGCGAAGGACTCGTTGGTCTGGCATGGGCTTTCATGCGGGCTGGGGCTCACCATGTAGTGGCAGCTTTGTGGGAAACCGAAGACGCGGTCACGCCCAAACTCATGGACGATTTCTACACCGGACTGAAGAATGGCAAAAGCGCCGCGGACGCTTTACGAGACGCCAAAATAAAAATGCTGCATGCCGGCGGCCTCAACGCCCGGCCTTACTATTGGGCCTCGCTGCAACTGTATGCCGGCTCTTGATTTTTCGGGTTGATTTTCTGGGGTGCTAACTTTCTGGGCGTCAATTTTCCAGGCTCTAATTCTTAAACGGCCTGGGCGCGAGTAGCGTCGAGCAAGTTGGGTGCGAGCAGACGATTGACGATAAAGACTG
>DASZMF010000570.1:0-3919 GCA_035552035.1 Candidatus Angelobacter sp. | reverse complement strand
GTTTTCAAATCCTGGAACAACGATCGCGCCAAGGTTTATCGCCGCATCAACAATATCTCTGACGATCTGGGCACTGCGGTTAACGTGCAAGCCATGGTGTACGGCAATCTGGGCGAGACCAGCGGAACCGGCGTGGGCTTTACGCGCAACCCCGCGAACGGTGACAAAGAGTTTTACGGCGAGTTCCTGATGAACGCGCAGGGCGAGGATGTGGTGGCCGGTATCCGCACGCCGGTTCACATCCTGGAACTGCACAAGCTGATGCCCAAGGTTTATGACCAGCTGCGGGATATTACGACGCGGCTGGAAAATCATTATCGCGACATGCAGGATTTTGAATTCACCATTCAGGAAGGCAACTTGTACATGTTGCAGACACGCAACGGCAAGCGCACCGGCCGTGCCGCTGTCCGCGTGGCCCTGGACATGGTGAATGAAGGGCTGATCAAGAAAGAAGAAGCCATTTTCCGCGTTGAGCCCAACCAGCTGTATGACTTCCTGGTTCCCAAGCTCGACGAAAAAGGTGGCGACGTGGAAGTGATTGCCAAGGGCCTGCCGGCATCGCCGGGAGCCGCCGTTGGACGCATTGTGTTCACCGCGAATGATGCTGTTGCTGCTGCCGGCACGGGAGCGCAGAAGAACCCGGTGATTCTGGTGCGTGGTGAGACCACGCCGGAAGATATTCACGGCATGGAAGTGGTTGCCGGAATTTTGACCTCGCGCGGCGGCATGACCAGCCACGCTGCCGTCGTCACACGCGGTATGGGCAAATGCTGCGTAGTGGGCGCTGGTGAAGTTGAGATCGACGACAAGAAAAAAATCATGCGCGTGGGCGAGCACACATTCAAAGAAGGCGATTGGCTTTCTCTGGATGGAACTACCGGACGCGTAATCAAAGGCCAGCTGGGAACGGTCCCGGCAAAACCGGATGATCCAGACTTGCAAACGCTGCTGGGATGGTCTGAGCCGTTCCGCAAGCTGGGTGTTCGCGCCAATGCAGATATTCCGCGTGACGCCATTGCCGCACGCAGCTTTGGTGCCGAGGGAATTGGCCTTTGCCGCACGGAGCACATGTTCTTTGCAGAAGACCGCATTGGACACATGCGCGCCATGATTCTGGCCCGCACGGAAGCTGATCGCAAGACGGCGCTGGCAAAGCTGCTGCCTGTACAGCGTGAAGACTTTGAAGGCGTCTTCAAAGCCATGGACGGTTTCCCGGTAACCATCCGCTTGCTCGATCCTCCGCTGCATGAGTTCCTGCCGCGCCGCGAAGAGCTGATGGTGGAGATTGCGCAGCTGGAAATCAAAGAGCCAAAATCACCTCACCTGCAGGAGAAGCGTGAACTGTTGCGTCGCGTGGAAGAGCTGCACGAGTTGAACCCGATGCTGGGACACCGCGGTTGCCGCCTGGGCATTACCTATCCTGAGATTTCAGAGATGCAGGCGCGCGCGATTTTTGAAGCGGCAGTCAACGTTTCAAAAGCCGGCGTAAAAGTATTTCCTGAAGTCATGGTGCCGCTGGTTGGCATGATGAAGGAAATGGAAAACCAGAGCGCCATTATCCGCCAGGTGGCCGATCAGGTGTTTAAAGAAAAAGGCGCCAAGGTTGAATACATGGTGGGCACCATGATTGAGTTGCCGCGCGCTTGCACGGTGGCCGATCAGATTGCCGCAGACGCTGAGTTTTTCAGCTTTGGCACCAACGATCTCACGCAGACGGCTTATGGCTTCTCGCGCGACGACATCAGCAAATTCCTGCCGGCTTATATCGAACGGGGCATTTTGAAGAGCGATCCATTTGCCACCATCGATCAGGAAGGCGTGGGAGCATTGATGGAGATGGGCGTGAAGAAGGGCCGCAAGACGCGTCCGAAACTGAAGATTGGCATTTGCGGCGAACACGGCGGCGATCCGGCTTCAGTGGAGTTCTGCCACAAAATTGGTTTGAACTACGTCTCTTGCTCACCGTATCGCGTGTTGACAGCCCGGCTGGCAGCAGCGCAGGCTTCAGCGGCGGAAGAGTTGAAGACTGAAGGTGGAAGAACGAAGTAAAAAGCAAAACCTTTGAAACACAGAGGAACGGAGTAAGCAGAGGAGATTGGGTCTGTGATGGCCTAGTCTCCTTTGTGTTTGGTTGCAGAGTTGAGTACCTGTATCTGCAAAGAATTGTTTGGTTTTTTTAGAGATATTTACTTGTTATGAACGCAAGAAAAGCGGGGTAAATGAAAAGTGGAACTGAACGAAATATCAGGAGAGATTATTGCTGCGGCCCTCAAGGTGCATACAGCAATTGGGCCAGGAGTTTTGGAGAGTGTGTACCAAACCTGTTTGCTTCATGAATTGCAGCAACGAAAGCTCAATGTGTTGTCTCAAGTCGCATTACCTGTGCATTATGGCAATCTGAAGCTTGATTCGGGATACCGAATTGATCTTCTGGTGGAGAACAGAATTATCGTTGAGCTTAAATGTGTAGAAACAATTATGCCGATTCACAAGGCGCAATTACTTACATATTTGCGCTTGGCCAATAAGCCTCTGGGTTACTGTTGAATTTCAATGTTGTGCATCTACGTGATGGAATTAAGAGAATTTTAAATAACAAATATGAAGCGAGTGCTGCGTCGCATGGTTAAGTTTTCGAAATCAAACTGACTTCTTATCCTCTGCGTCCTCAGTTCCTCTGTGTTTCAAGGTTTTGTTTTGGCTTTTAGGTTTACTGAACTTTTTGCAGGCGCTCAATCAGCTTCTGTGCGAGATTATCTTCGGACTCTGACCACAGGACGCGTCCGCTGATGCCGGAGTTTTTTTCTAATGTGCTGGTGAAGTCCACTAGCTTTTGTACGTTGGCTTTAATGCGCTGCTCGAGAAATTCATTGTAGTCAGCTTCTTCAAAGAGAAAAGGAGCGTCCAGGCCGAAGTCAATTTGAATGTGGCCGTCCTGTTGAAAGGTGGCGCTGTCAAATTCAGTTCCAAAGGCAGTAAACTTTACGGTTTGCGGGCGAAGGACCCAGGTTTCATCCAGGTCGCCTTGTTTTTCAGCTACCCAGAGGTCCCATTGCACGTCGATTTCATAGGCATTGTCTTCATGCAGAAATTCTGATGCCAGACCAATGGCGGTTTCCGGCGGGACGCGGTCTTCAAAAGTCTGTTGAAAGATGATGGGCTCTTCCCATGAGATGCTGCGGACGGCCATAAAGCCAATGCCACCGCGTTCAGCGGAAAAAGGGAATTGCTTGAGCACGGAGAGCAGGCGCGGCAGAATTTCCTGCTCGTGAAAGCTGGGAAACCAGATATTGAGATAGAGACGGTCAGCCATAAGTAATTAAGAATTTATTGTAGCCGCAGATGCGCAACTGCGCTGGTCTGGCGCTGCCAACATGGTTTGCGCCTTCAGTTGCGTTGTGTGCTGAATGCGGCCTAGAGTATTGATTCAGGCGAGGGGCAAAAAGATGCGTAATCTTATCTATACGGCAGTTTGCAGTCTTGGATTCAGCATTGCAGGCGCAGCGTTGGCACAGACACCGGCACCGCCTTCGGCGGAAAAGAAGCCGGTTATGGAGACGGCTTCCATGCGGCTGGCGTCGGCAAGAAATGTATATATGACGCGTACTCACGGCGGCAATATTCCTTATGACGCCATCCGATCCACTGTGGAAGGCTGGGGACGGTTCACCATGGTCGCGAGTCCAGACAAAGCCGACATTATTATTGAAATATCTTCCAACGGAGATTCAGGCGTACAGGTTTCCAGCAATGCGCAAACCTCGGCTCAGACCGGACAGGAAGAAAAATCTACCTCCACACGGAAAGATATTTCTCCCACAGACATCAGAATGACGGTATCCGACACGCGCAACAAACGCGTCCTGTGGACGGCCGCTGAGACCATGAAGTTTGCCATGAAGGAAAAAGCCAAGGA
>DASZMF010000569.1:0-1894 GCA_035552035.1 Candidatus Angelobacter sp. | reverse complement strand
ACTGACGTTGCGTTTGATGCGCGGATACATGCGGCGCGTCCGCATGTGGGGCAGAGCAAGGTTGCGGCAAACCTGCGGCAACTGCTTGCGGGCAGCGAGATTCGTGCGTCACACAAAGATTGCGGACGCGTGCAGGATGCCTATTCCATGCGCTGCATTCCGCAAGTCCACGGCGCGGTGCGCGATACGCTGGAATTTTGCCGGCGCACATTTGAAATTGAGATGAACTCGGCGGTGGATAATCCGCTGGTCTTTGTGACAGGGCCTGCTGAGGGCGATATTATTTCTGGTGGCAACTTCCACGGCGAGCCGCTGGCGTTTGCGCTGGACTACATGGCCATTGTGCTCTCCGCGCTGGCAGGAATCTCAGAGCGCAGAATTGAGCGGCTGGTGAATCCGGCATTGAATGAAGGTTTGCCTCCGTTTCTTGCGCCTGATGCGGGCATCAATTCAGGTTTCATGATGCCGCAGGTTACGGCCGCTGCGCTGGCCAGCGAGAACAAAGTGTATGCGCATCCGGCGTCAGTGGATTCGATTACGACATCGGGCAACAAAGAAGATTTTGTGTCCATGGGCATGACGGCGGCGATCAAGCTGAAAAGAGTTGTGGCCAATACCACCAACGTAATGGCGATTGAAGCGTGTGCGGTAGCGCAGGCGCTGGATTTTCTGGCTCCACGCAAGACGAGCATGCCATTGCAGAAAGCGCATGCGGCGATCCGCAAGGTGAGCCCCAGGATTGAGCAGGACCGTGTATTTGCTGAAGACTTCGCGAAGCTGGCGGAGTTGATCAAGACTGGCGGATTGGCGCAGTAGTTTTTCATGCAGAGATGAGTAGAGGCGCAACAGCGTTTTCAAAATTTCAGTTCGTAAAAGCACAAGGTCCCTCCGGCCCTACTCGCAAGCTTGAGAAAGCGCTTGCGAGCTTACGGGCCTCGGGATAACGATGCATGTTAACTTTTCAGCAGAGATGCGCGACATGACGTTCGCCGCTCAGCCCTACGTCGCGTACTGCGCTTCACCATTCCCGAATGACCAATTCTCTTTGGGCACTTCTACCAGGTTAATCATTACATCTTCTTTGCGTACCTGAAGTTCCTGATGCAGCAGGTCCGCAATGCGTTTATAGAGCGCCTTTTTCATCTCGGTGGTGCGGCCGGTGTTCAGCGTGATCTGGATCATCACCAGCGCATTGGTGCGCGATATGTTGAGATAGCTGGCATCAAAGACGAAATCAGTCTGTGCGTGCTCGGTGATGAGTTGAAAGCGGTCCAGCGGCGGCACGTTGATGGTTTCCACCATGGCGCGGTGAACGGCGTCGCCAATCTGCGCGTGTTGAGATTTGTGTTGGCCTTCCTGAACTGCGATTCGAACCAGCGGCATGACATCTCCTGTGTGTTGAGCTATTAAATGGATTCGGCTATCGGGCAAAAGATGCAGCCGCAAACGAATTATTTAACGCGGACCAGCGTCCGGTAATCTGAATATCCTAGAGCACATGCACCTAAATTTTTCAGCACCATTATTTCTCTACCCCATCCGGGAACCTTTTTCTGGCGCACCAGTATTATGCAATGGCTGGGTATGTTTCGTCTCCGCCGCCACAGGAGCTTGCCCCATGATGACGATGGAATCAATTCTTCAGGACCTCCGTTACGCGCTGCGCACGCTGATCAAATCGCCGCGGTTTACATTCATCGCGCTGATCACGCTGGTGCTGGGCATTGCGGCCAATGTGGCGATCTTTACTTTTGTCGACGCAGCCTTGATTCGTCCGTTGCCGTATCGTGACGCGTCGCGCATTATGCATATTTTTGGTTCGCGAAACGCTAATTCGCAAAACGTTGATTCGCAAAACGTTGATTCGCAAAACGTTGATTCGCAAGACATGGAC